>CATKXA010000046.1 GCA_949840475.1 uncultured Thermoanaerobacterales bacterium
ACCAAATGAAAAACGCGTAGAGATTGGTTTAACTTATATCTATGGCGTTGGTAAAGTAACTGCTAATAAAATTTTAGAGGCAACAAAAATCAATCCTGACACTCGTGTTAAAGACTTAACAGAGGCTGAGATTGGTAAAATCCGTGAATACATGGATAAAAACCTTGTTGTAGAAGGCGACAAGAAACGCGAAGTTGCTATGAACATTAAGGCTCTTATGGAGATTGGTTCATATAGAGGCGTTAGACATAGAAAAGGTTTACCTGTAAGAGGTCAATCAACTCGTTCAAATGCTAGAACTCGCAAAGGACCAAGAACTTCTAGTTCTAACAACAAGAAGAAGTAAAGGAGAGATAAGTAATGGCACAAAAAACTACTAAGAAAACAACCAAAAAACGTAAAATTACAACTAACGTTGATAAAGGTGTTGTACATGTTCAATCATCTTTCAACAACACTATTGTAACAATTACTGATACTCAAGGTAATGCCCTAGCTGCTTGTAGCTCTGGTGAACTTGGTTATAGAGGTAATCGTAAAAGCACTCCTTTTGCTGCTGGACAAGCTGCTGAAAAAGCTGCTAAAAAAGCAAAAGAGTATGGTTTAAAATCTGTTGAAGTATATGTTAAGGGACCTGGTAACGGTCGTGAGTCTGCAATAAGATCTCTTGCTGCAGCTGATATTGAAGTAACTCTTATTAGAGATGTTTCACCAATACCTCACAACGGTTGTCGTCCACCAAAACGTAGAAGAATATAAGGAGCAAATAAATGGCAAAATATACTAATGCTGACTGCAGACTTTGCAGAAGAGAGGGCATGAAATTATTTTTGAAAGGCGATAGATGTCTTTCTAAGAAGTGTGCTATGGAAAAAAGACCTACTATACCTGGTCAACACCCTAACACTCGTAAAAAACCATCTGAGTATCAAACTCAGCTTAGAGAAAAACAAAAAGTTAAAAGAGCTTACGGTTTACTTGAAAAACAATTCCACAGCTACTATGTAGAAGCTGAAAGAATGAAAGGCAAAACTGGTGAAAACATGCTTAGCCTACTTGAGCGTCGTTTAGACAATGTTGTTTTCCGTATGGGATTTGCTCCAAGCCGTGCAGCTGCTAGACAACTTGTTAACCATGGTCACATTTGTGTTAATGGTAAACGCGTTAATATCCCTTCTTACTTAGTTAAAGTTGGAGAAGTTATCTCTGTTAAAGAGAATAAAGCTAAAAAAGATATGTTTAAAGCTGTTAGAGAATCTAGAATTGTTGTTCCTAAATGGCTTGAATTTACACCTGAAAAATTGTCAGGCAAAATCAATTCTCTTCCTGCAAGAGATGATTTAGATCTAAATATTGAAGAACATCTAATTGTCGAACTTTATTCTAAGTAATAACAGGAGGAAAATGTTATGTTGGAAATCGAAAAACCAAGAATTGAATGTATTGAAGAAGAAGGCGGTGCTTACGCTAAGTTTGTTCTTGAGCCACTTGAGAGAGGCTTTGGTATCACTATTGGTAACGCACTTCGCAGAGTTCTTTTATCAAGCTTGCCAGGTGCTGCTGTTACTAACATCAAAATTGAAGGCGTACAGCATGAATTCACCACTTTAAAAGGTGCTAAGGAAGACGTTACTGAAATCGTTCTTAACATGAAAGGACTTTCTGTTCGTACATCTAGCACTGAACCTAGCTTTAAAAAGACTTTAAAGTTAAAGAAAAAAGGTCCATGCGTAGTTACTGCTGCTGATATTGAAGAGAGTGATGAAGTTAAAGTCCTTAACCCATCTTTATATATCTGCACTTTAGAAACTGACGGTGTTTTAGATATGGAAATCTTAGTTGGTCGTGGCAGAGGCTACGTTCCTGCTGATAAGAATAAAGATGTTAGTTTGCCTGTTGGATACATCGCAATAGACAGCATCTTCACTCCTGTTAGACGTGCTAACTATGAGGTTGAAAACACTCGTGTTGGTCAAAACACTGACTATGATAAGCTTGTTTTAGAGGTAACAACTAATGGTACCGTTTCAGCTAAAGAGGTTATCAGCCTTGCAGCTAAGCTTTTGACTGAGCATGTAGGTTTGTTTGTTGAGCTTGTTGATTCAATGGCAAATACTTCTATCTTAGTAAGCCGTGAAGAAGACAAAGTTCATAAACTTATGGTTATGAGCATTGAAGATATGGATTTATCTGTACGTTCTTATAACTGCTTAAAGAGAGCTGGTATTAACACTGTTGAAGATTTAATCCACAAGAGCGAAGACGATATGCTTAAGGTTAAAAATCTTGGACGTAAATCTCTAGACGAAGTTATCCATAAACTTGAAAGTTTGGGTCTAGGATTAAAGACTAGAGAGGAATAAGGAGAATATTATGATTACACAAAAATTAGGAAGACCTACTGATCAAAGAATGGCACTTATTAGTGGCCTTGCTAGTGACCTTTTATGGCATGGTCGTATTGAAACTACTGTTGACCGTGCAAAAGCTGCTGCTAGATATGCTGAAAAATGCATCACACTAGCTGTTCGTTCTTATAAAGATACTATAACTGAAGAGAAAACAACTATCGACAGTAAAGGTAAAGAGAAAAAGGTTACTATTTCTAAAGACGGTGCTAAAAAACTTAATGCTCGTAGAAAGATTATGTCAATGTTAGAAGACCGTCAAGAACAAAGAGCTAAAGGCGAAAAGAAAGCTGCTTTCAAAGCTCGTAAAGGCGATATTAAATATCCTTTGATTGAAAAAATCTTTGAGGACTTAGCACCTAAATATGATGCTAGAGCTCAAGAAAAGGGTAACGCAGGCGGATATACTAGAGTTATTAAGACTACAGTTAGGCGTGGGGATAATGCTCAGCTTGCTATTGTCGAACTAGTTTAAGGCGTTATTTTACACTTATAACTTTGTTACTGCAAAAAATTCAAGACAGGTAGTCGTATGTAAATACGAACCGTGCCTTGAATTTTTTTTGTGCCTTGTTCTAAGTGTAAACTAACGCCTTAAATATAAGTGTGGGTATAATTTAATGCGAACTTCGGCTCTTAAAGGCTTTGTATAAACTTTAAGGATAGGTCAATATTTTTTGTGCCTAGCTCAAGACGCAAACTGTGCCCTAAACTAGTTTAAGTGTTTAAGCATCAGAACTTCAAAAATACAAGACAGGCAGTCGTATGTTTTGCGTTCTGTGCCTTGGATTTTTTTATATCTTTGTCTAATATGCAAACTTCGGCTCTTAAATAATCCGTATAAGTTTTAAGAATAGGTCAATTTTTTTGAGCCTTGTGTGGATTGTAAACTAATTATCCATATTTTAGCTTGTGAGGTGTGGGGAGCTGGTGACATATCCATTCTCCACCTTTAGCTCCCAGTCGGGGGAGCTGGCAGCGGGAGCTGACTGAGGGGGGTAAAGACAACGAGTAAACGATAGAATGATGAACGAGTAAATGAAAGATAGCCATACTTCTAGCCCCACAGCTCTCGACGATGGCGACTTTAGCGTCTATGGGTGTAAAGGTAATTGAAGAATAAGTTTTGAAAAATAGTTTTAAAGAGTGAGTATAGATGCAGTGTCGTATTTTCTTGCTTTTTTCGGTGTGCTTTTGTATAATATTTAAAAAGAGGATATGTATGGCTTGGAGTAAAAAGAGCAAATTAGACATCAATGGTAAAGTTATAAAGCGTAAAGGCCTTAAAGTGGGCATTGCTTTTGGTGGAGGAGCTTTAAGAGGTATCGGGCATCTTGGAGCAATCAAAGCTCTTGAAGAGCTTGGCATTGAGGCAGATTATGTTGCGGGTACTAGTGTTGGCTCTATGGTTGGAGCATTATACTGTGCTGGATTTTCTGCTGACGAGATGACAAACATGCTCAAAAAGCTACGCGTTAAAGATATTAAGGATAGCAGACTCATTTGGAAGCCGTCTAATGCTGAAAATATAGAGCAAGTGCTAGCAAATGCATTTGGCAAAGACCTGATGTTTTCCGAGCTTAACAAGCCGCTCAGCATAGTCGCTGTAGACATAAAAACTGGTCAAGAAGTCAGAATTACTAGTGGTAGCGTAGCTAAAGCTAGTTCGGGTAGTTGTGCTGTTCCTGGGGTGTTTACGCCTGTTGAATACGAGGATATGCATTTGGTTGATGGAGGCTTGCATAACACTGTGCCTGCTGACGTTGTTAGGTTTATGGGAGCAGACGTTGTTATTGCCATTGAAGTAAACTTTAGTCGAGGGCAAGGAACAGATTCGCTAAAGCTAATGGACGTTATAAAATCATCTCTAGGAATTATAATGCAAGCAAATGTTGAGAAAAAGCTTGAGTATGCAGACATAGTCATAAAACCACAACTGCAAAACTTTTCGTCAAGTAAGCTTGGAGATATTGATGCTATGGCAAAAGCTGGATATGATGCTGTTATGGCTCATAAAGAAGAACTAATTAAGCTTGTTACAAATAAACCAAGACGAAAAGTAAAATCTTTATGGCAAAAATTAAAAGTTTTACATAAAACAAGTATGTAGGAGAAAAACTTTTGGTAAAACCAAGAATTAACAAAAAGGTGCTAATAGGCAAGTTAATACTTATTTTAGTAATAGGTATAGTTCTTGGCGTGTCATGTATTTTTTCTAGTAATATTGAAAAAGCACTTGGGCTTGGAAATAAAAGTGCGGGATATGTTAACGGCGACGTTGTATTTGAAGATGACTTAGCTGTGCATTATATAGATGTTGGGCAAGGGGATAGTACACTTATCTGTTTGCCAGATGACACTGTTATGCTTATAGATGCTGGCACAAAAGATGCGGGTAAGCATATTGTAGACTACATATATAACCTTGGAATTAAAACTATAGATTACTTTATTTTAACACACTCTGATGCCGACCATTCAGGCGGTGCAAAGCAAGTGTTTGATGCCTTTGAAATAAAGAATATTTATAGACCATTTCAAATTTCTATTGATAAAGAAACTGGTAAGCCAACTGAGTATGAGTACTTGGGCTTTTATTACACAGAGGTTTACCCAACAACTTCCAACGTGGTTGAAACTTTGACTTACGAAAGATTTATAACTGCAGCATATACTGAAACCTATAAAGACGAAAATGGTGTTGTGCAAAACGCTAAGGTTTTTGTCAACAATGACGGTCTTACAATACTTTCATCTAAATTAGAAATAGATTTTACTTTTGAGTTTTTTGCTCCGTTAATTAGAACTGGAGCAGTAGCCATGGACGTAAGCAAAACAAATACCTATGGTTATCCAACTAAGTATTATGGTAAAAATACTGCAAAAAGCTATAACGATAACTCGCCAGTAATGCTTCTTGAATATAGCGGTAAGTCTTTTATGTTCACAGGCGACGCAAATAGCAATGTTGAGAAAGAGGTAATAGCTAGTTTATCTGACGCTGAGGAGCAACGCTTTAAAGACGTCGATGTTTTTCAAGCGGGGCATCATGGTAGCGAAACCAGCAACTGCCAAGAATTGTTGAGCTTGATTTGTCCGACGTACGTTGTTGTTAGCGTTGGTGAAGGTAATAGCTATAAGCACCCAACTGAAGAATTTTTGTCGAGGGTTAATCAGTTGCCTCATAGAGTTAATGACTACTTGCTTAGAACAGACAAAATAGGCGATATTGAGTTTGGTTTTACTATGGACGGAACTCTTTGCTATAAAGCTAGGACGTTGGGTGAGGGTATTGTTGTCTACTGGTGGCAGATTGCTATTGGGATTTTTATAGTGTTAAGCATTGTAATACTAAGTGTCAAAGTAACAAAAAACAAGGTAGCTACAGCGAAGCGTGCAGTAAAGCAAACTAAAAAAGTAGTTTCTAAAACTAAATAAGGAGTTAGAAATGGTTGAAAATATAGCCATAGTAGGCCTCAATAGAGAACAATCATATGAAGTAGCAAAACAAGTTGCTACTCAGCTTGATATGTACTTTTTTGACTCCTTAGAGCTTTTTGAGTTTGATAATATTCCAAGAACTTTAAGTCAGATGCTAGAAGAGTATGGCGAGGCGTACTTTAGGAAAAAGGAGAAGAGCATTTTAAAGTATGCGTGTAACTTTAGTGAAACAGTTATTCATTTAGAAAGTGGCATGGCTAATGACATGAACAATTTTAAAACTGTTAAGTCTAACTGCTTGCTAATATATATTCATCAAAGTAGTACGAAAATTAAAGCACAGATAACAAAAACTCAGTATAAGACCAAAGAATTAAGAAAGATGTTTGATATTACCAAAGTTCAGATAGACAAGAGAATAGAAAGACTAAAAAAAGAGGCAGATATAGTTGTTGATGCTTCCCGTGGTTCAGACATGAAGATTGCTAGTGATATATTAAGGTCTATCAAAAATTATTACAATGTTATTTAGTAAAGGGTATTTACAAATAAAAAAATATATGTATAATTTAAGATAAGGATAATTGATATGGAAAATTTTGTTATTAAAAATGGAATTAAATATCGCTGGGTTGACGGAAACACTTTGGTCCGCGTTTGGGGCGAGGAAGCTGTTAATGACGAATTATACGGCAGTGGTTTTTCTGCGAAACTTTCTGCTTTTATTGCGAAAAGAGATGCTTTACTTTTAGAAGAAAGCAAAAATAGAAAGCCGAAGCCTATCATCAATAAGAAAAAATCAGAACCAACAGATGAATTAAATCTTGGTGCTTAAAATTCTAAACATTGTTTAGAATTTTTTTATTTCAAAATCTGACAAAGTTTATTGCGTTTAAACGTTAAAATGTAAAAAAAAGTTAATTGTCTTATATAAATTGCATTTTCACACAGGTGTGTAGTAAATAATTTGTAGTTGACATCAATGCTTAATATTAATATAATAAATATATGAATGAGATATTGCTAAATAGAGTGGCTTTTAGTATATTTGGTGTGGATATTTACTTTTATGGAATACTCATAACCCTTGCTATTATTGTTGCGTTTTTAATAGCGTTTGCACTTTGCAAGAGAAAAAATATTCCTTTGTCTACGCCTTATGACATTTTGATAGCCATACTGCCGCTTGGAATTATTTGTGCGAGATTGTTTGCTGTTTTGTTTGATAGTTCACTTTCCATAACAGACTATTTTAAGTTCCGCGAGGGTGGTATGAGTATTCTTGGTGCTATCATTGGTGGAGCTATTGGTATAACAATTTTATGCATTGTAAAAAAGCGTAAATTTTTAGAAATTACTGATATTGTATGCGTTGTCTTAATCTTGGCACAAGCTATTGGTAGGTGGGGAAACTACTTCAACGGCGAGCTTTATGGACAAGAGATATTAGACCCCGCTTATCAAGTCTTCCCAATAGCTGTAAAAATCGGCGAACAATTTTTTGAAGCATTATTCTTTTATGAAAGTATGCTAAACCTTGTTGGCTTTGTGGTACTGATATGTCTATATTGGTTTATTAAAAATAAAGGCGTTGCAACTGCTGTGTA
>CATKXA010000047.1 GCA_949840475.1 uncultured Thermoanaerobacterales bacterium
GCGATGATGGGAGCATAAAAGTTTCTAGAGCAATAAAGACGCTTTGGCTTAAAATAAGGACATACTTAGAAGAACTAAAAAAGCTCGGGCAAGAAACTCCGTCAGTTGAGGAACTGTCTAAAAAGTTTGAGGTTGATGTTGCCGATATTGTTTATGCAATGGATGCTTCAAAGTCATTAATCAGTTTGAATGCTCAACTTGACGAAAGTAATTCAAACTCCCAATCGGTTTTAGACAAAGTGGTTGTTGATGATAAACATGACCAACTTCTAGATAAAATATTGCTTAAAGAGGCAATAACGGCTTTGCCTGAGAGAGAGAAGAAAATATTACTGCTTAGATACTTTAGGGGTAAGACACAAAGCGAAGTAGCTGAAATGATGAATGTGTCACAAGTTCAAATATCTAGAATTGAGAGCAAAATAATTGATAAATTAAAAAGCAAAATAAAATAAAACGCAAAAATGCAAAAAAAAGCCTTGAAATCAGGCTTTTTTATTGTTTTTATATCTCATATGGTAGATTTTGTACTTTTTCCATATTGTTTACTATGTAACCAAAGGTAGGAGATTGGTCGCCTTCAAATGTTCTTTGGTTATTTTCTCTGTTTGGGTCTATAAATATAGCATTACAGTTTCTATAGTCGCGATTTTCTAATGTTTTGATTTTTGTGTTCTCATTAGTGTTGTTAGTTTGGTTTTCGCGAAGTTTATAGTTTGTATTTTCTTTGTTAGTATCGTTTGTATTATTCATCATGTTTTTATTGTTTATATTGCTTTGTTTATTATCTGAAAGATTGGTATTAGTTCTAGTTTGCTCTTTAGTTTTTGCATTGCCATTTACATTGTCGTTAGCTATAATTTCATTATTGTTTTCAACTTTAGCGTTTAGCATATCCTTTTTATCTACATTTTGAGATGTATTTGTGCTAAATCTATTGTTGCCATTGTTTGTCATATTATTATCTGCTATGTATGGTGTGTTTTGGTTATTTAAAGTATTATTTTGTAAGCTTTGAGAATTGTTTCTATTTGAATTTATATCATTTTCTCGAGATAACGCATTGTTAATATTATCTCTATTTGTAAAATTGTTATCTAAATTGTTGTTTTCGTTGTTAAGTGGTGTGTTATTTGCATTATTTGAGATATTATTTGCGTTTTTATTTTCATTGCTGATTAAATTATTAAAATTGTTTGAGTTGTCTTTAATATCTCTTTGTTCGTTAGTTGTAATGTTTTGTTTGTTATCGTTATTGGTGGTTTGGTTATTGATATTTGTTTTATCATTGTTTGTAACGTTGTTTTGATTATTAATAATATTCTGATTGTTAAGTCCTTGAGAAGAGCTTTGCATAATACTAATAATAGAATCAATGGCTTGAAGTGAGCTGTCTAGTTTGGCAAATCTAGTTTCAATAGCTTCGTTCGCTCTGATTATATAGGCATTGATGAGTGGGGAGTTTGCATCAGAAGAAACGATTTCATTTGCATGAGAAAGTTGGTTTGTGATAAGACCTTTGTTTGAATTCAAAAAGGCAGTGTTATCTTTGATGATATTCATGTAAGCGTTAATTGCTGTTTGTTCATTTTTAGTTAGTTGTATCTTGCCGCTATAAAGTTCGTTTATGTGAAGAAGAAGTTTAGACCTTTTCTCGATTAGGTTTGATAGTCTTTGTTGAACTTCTCCGTTGCTACTTTCAATAGTTTCAGTTGAAAAGTTTACTGCTCTAAGGTTACTGTTTTGAGTGCTTACATTATTGTTATTATTGTTTGAAAAGTTTTGTTCATTATTGTTATTTATTTTGCTTACTGTATTTTTACTAAAATTGCTACGTCTATCTTTGTGTCCGCTCATGTTGTTGTTATGTCTATAACGCATTCTTTTATTGTTTTGATTAAAATTTGCGTTGTTTTCTATGTTATTTGCGTTTTCTGTTGTTGCTGGTGTGTTGTTGTTATCATTTTGAGTGTTATACAAATTGTTGTTTTGGTTAGCAAAATTGTGAGCTGTATTAGCATTGTTTAAATTATTATTTGCGTTTAAGCCGTTATTATTTGGAACATCGTAAGCGTTGACACCATTGTTAATGTTGTTTTGGTTGTTTAAATTTGTTTGGTTGTTTGGGTTTTGATTTTGAATGTTTAAGCTATCAAAACTGTTATTCAAATTGTTATTCAAATTGTTATTCAAATTTGTATCTTGGTCGAAGTTTGTAAAGTTTGCGGCATTGAGATTATTCAAAGTGCTGCTATCAGCCCAGTCTAAACTGCTTACAGAATAGATTAGGTTTGTAACGCTATCGTCTAAGTTTTTTGCTAAAGTTTGGCTTTCACTTGCACAACCAGTAAAGACAAGTGAAAATGCCATAATTAGAGATAGGCTTAAAATAGAAAGTGTTTTTTTCATAGATTCCTCCGTTTTTTGTTAGTATGTGAAAATTTGTAAAAATTATTTATTGTGGTATAAAAACTATATAAAATGTTAAGATTTGATTATAAAAATGCGAAAAATAATTTTTGGAGGATTATTTTGGATAAGCAAACTAGAAATGAAAAATATATAGAGTATGTTGAGGCAAAAACACCTAAAGCGGGGTGGTTTACTTCCTTATTCCATGCGTTTGTTATGGGGGCAACCATTTGTTGTCTTGGTCAAATGTTCTCGGACATCATTCGTTCTTTCTACCCAATGATGGACTTGTTGACGCTTGGATCATGGATCAACATTATTATAATAACTTTAACCATATTGCTCACGGCGTTTGGTTGTTTTGATAGGCTTGCAAAATATGGTGGGGCGGGTACCTTTATACCTATTTCAGGCTTTGCAAACTCCATTGCTTCATGTGCCATAGAATTTAAAAAAGAGGGGCTTGTATTTGGTATTGGAGCAAAGATGTTCTATGTCGCGGGTCCAGTGCTTGTTAACGGCGTTGCATATTCGCTTGTGGTTGGTATTGTGTATTTTATTATAAGCTTATTTTAGGAGTTGTTATGAAAAAAATTGGATTGCAAACTTATGAGATAGAAAAAAATATTTCAGTTATAGCTACAACAAGTTTGGTTGGAAACAAAGAGGGTCAAGGTCCTTTGGCTGATTATTTTGATTTTATAGAAAAAGATGACAAAATGGGCGAGAAAACATTTGAAAAAGCAGAGCGAACAATGTTTTTAAAAGCTTTGTCTGATGTAATTAAAAAGGCTGGCTTAAAAAAGGAGCAGGTTGACTTGTATGTAGGTGGTGACCTTATGAATCAGCTGGTTAGCTCAAACTATGTTGCGAGTGAGCTACAAATACCATTTTTAGGGTTATATAATGCCTGTGCAACCATGACTGAGAGCTTGATAGTGGGAGCTAGTATGCTAGAAGCTGGAGGAGCAAAAAATGTGATGTGTGCAACTGGTAGTCACTTTTCAACGGCAGAAAGGCAATACAGGTATCCACTAGAATTTGGTAACCAAAGGCAGTCGTATGCACAGTGGACTGTAACTGGTGTTGGGGCAACAATGCTGTCTAGCACGCATTCGTCAAATGTAAAAATTAAAAAGGTTACTATTGGAAAAGTTACGGATTTTGGTATCACAGATATTGCAAATATGGGTGCAGCCATGGCACCAGCTGCAATGGAAACGCTTAGCACATTTTTTGAAGAAACTAAAACCAATCAAAAAGACTATGATTTAATAGCAACTGGTGACCTTGGAAAGCTTGGTTCAGATATATTTAAAGACTTAATGAAGCAAAAAGGCTATGATATTGAAACAAACTATATCGATTGCGGACATATGATTTACACGATTGACCAAGATACGCTTCAAGGCGGAAGCGGAGCTGGTTGTAGTGCGAGTGTTTTTAATTCGTACATAATTAAAAAGCTTAGTAGCGGGGAGTTTAAAAAAGTTTTGCTTATTTCAACAGGTGCGTTGATGAGCACGACAACGAACCAGCAAGGAGATAGTATTCCAGGTATCGCACACTTAGTAATGTTGGAGGGAAAATAAATGTTAGAAGCACTCTTTATGTATTTAAAAGTTATACTTGTAGGCGGAACTATCTGCATGATAGCAGAACTAATTGTGATAAAAACCAAGATTACTCCAGCTAGAATACTTGTTATATTTTTAATGGTAGGTGCCATACTTGGTGGGTTTGGATTATATAATTATGTTGTAGACTTTGCTGGGGCTGGGGCCACACTTCCGATAATTGGTTTTGGTAATGCTCTTGCGAATGGTGCTATCGCTGCTGCTAGAGTTGATGGTTTCTTTGGAGCTTTGTCTGGAGGTCTTATAGCCACAAGTGCGGGTATTGCAGTTTCTATTGGACTTAGCTACTTAGTTTCTTTCTTTGTTAGTTCAAAAACTAAAAACGATTAATTAATAAAATTAGCATTGCACACATATATTTTTATATGTGTGCATTTTATAATGTCAAAAAAAATCGCAAAACTCGTGTAAAACGCAAAATAGCGTTGTTTTTTGTGCTTACTATTGCTATTTTTGCGATTTTTTCTGTGTATATTAAATTACTTGTAACTCCTTTAATTGTAGAAACTAGTAAATCTCAAATAAAAGTTCATGCAACAAAGTCGATGAACTATGCAATAACGGAGTCAATGAACCAAAACATTAATTATGATGACCTTGTGCATATTATAACCGATAGTTCAGGTAAGATTTCTATGATACAGGCAAACTCAATTAAAATCAATAACGTATCAATGATGATAGAGCGAATAACGCTTGCTCATTTATTGGAGATATCTAGAAACCCAATTCAAATCCCACTTGGTGCGTTTACAGGCGTTTCTTTATTTTCTGGCTTTGGGCCGCCTGTTATGGTTGAAATTTATCCTTATGGTGAAGTTACTTGCAAATTCTTATCTCAGTTTTTAAGTGCTGGTATCAACCAAACTCAGCATAAGATTTATGTGGACGTTTCTACAATTATAAATGTGGTTTTGCCTTTTAAAACCATTTCTATTTCAATGTCGAACCAGGTACTTGTTTGTGAAAGCATTATAATCGGCGAAATACCTGAAACTTATTTGACACTTAATAATCTCACCGAAATGCTAGATTTAGTTCCATAATTTGTGAAAAATGTTATTGAAATATTATCAAATTTATTTATAATGTGATATACTACGAGCAAAAGGAAATATCATGGTTAAATATTATTTAGATAATGCGGCAACAACTAAAGTTTTTGATGAGATTGTTAAAGATTTAACATATGTTTATAATGAAAAATTTTATAATCCAAGCAGCGTTTATAAAGAAGCTGTTGAAATAAAGAAAGAGATAGAACTCGCAAGGACTAACCTTTTGGCGTGCCTTGGCGATAAAAGTGGTAATTTGATTTTCACAGGCTCGGCAACAGAAGCTAATAATATGGTTGTACTATCAAATAAGAATTTAAAGGGTAAGAGATTTTTATTTGGTGCTGGCGAGCATCCGTCAGTCAAAAATAGTGCTTTAGAGCTAAAAAACTTAGGTTATAATGTACAGTTTATACCCCTTGAAAGCTCTGGAAGGGTGAACGAGATTGAGTTTGCTAAAATGCTCGGTAAGGACGTTGCTTTTGTTAGTATTCAACATGTCAGCAATGAAACTGGTGCTTTTAATAATATCTCTAAGCTTGTTAAACTTGCAAAAAGAGCAAATGACAAATTGCTGTTTCATAGCGACGGCGTGCAAGCCTTTATGAAGCTTTCATACAATATACAAAACCTTGGCGTTGACTATTACACAATATCTGCACATAAAATTGGTGGACCTAAAGGCGTTGGCGCATTGTATATAAAAAATGGCGTGAAAATACCTACCTTAATTTTTGGTGGTGGGCAGGAGTATGGCTATCGTTCTGGAACTGAAAATGTGTTTGGCATGCTAGCATTTAGCAAGGCTGCAAGTATTTGCTATAGGGACTTAGAAAAGAATAGGCAGATAATTGCTCAGCACAGAAACGATTTGTTATCCGAGCTGAAAAATTTAGGAATAGAATATTCTGTTAACGGCGATAGCGAGGGAATGCATATTTTAAGTATTTGTTTGTCTGAAAAGGTTAGGGGGGAAACACTGCTTTATGTATTGTCGAGCAGAGGGGTGCTTGTTTCTACTGGCTCTGCATGCTCTGCTGGTAAACATATGAATACGACTTTAGAGGCAATGGGCGTTAGCCGAAACAAGATACTATCTAGCATTAGAATATCTTTTAGTGCCTACATGGATTTTGACGCCAAAGTTGTTTGTAAAATTATTAAAGAAGAACTTATTAAACTTGAGGATAAAAGTTATGAATAAAGTAATTTTAATAAGATATGGTGAAATTTATCTTAAAGGCAAAAACCGCAAATACTTTGAGGATTTGTTGCAAAACAACATAAAAAATGCGTTAAAAGGCATAAATTGTGAAGTAAATAAAATCCCCGGACGCTTTGTCGTTGAAAATTATAATTTAAATGATGAGCCTATTATTTTGAATATTTTGAAAAAACAGCCGGGCATTTTGTCTTTTTCAGATGCTTACATAATTGACTCTAAGTTAAATCAAATAATAAGTTTTTCAAAAGAGTTAATGGCTGATGAAGTTGGCTCTTTCAAGGTGGTAGCTAATAGAGCAGATAAAACTTTTGCTCCGTCATCAATGGAAATAAATAGGCTTGTAGGTGGCGAGGTTTTAAGTGTTAATCCTATGCTTACTGTAGACGTAAACAATCCTGATATTGTGCTTAGTATTGATATTCGTGAAAATAAAAAGACATTGATATTTACTAAAAGCATTATGGGTGTTGGCGGCATGCCTGTAAGTTCTGCTGGAAAGGGCTTAGTACTTTTGTCTGGCGGAATTGATAGCCCTGTTTCTGGATATATGATGGCAAAAAGAGGCGCTAAGCTTGTTGCTCTTCATTTTCATTCATATCCATACACGAGTGAACTAGCAAGGCTTAAAGTTGAAGAGCTTGCAAAGAAAATGGCTGAGTATAATGCTGGCGACATTGAAGTATATATGTGTTCAATGACTAAGTTTCAGGAAGAAATCAATAGGAAAGCAAACAATATCTATAATATAACACTACTAAGGCGTGCAATGTTTACTATTGCTGAGAGGTTATGTAAAGACAAGAATATTCAAATGATAATAACAGGAGAAAATTTAGGACAAGTTGCAAGCCAAACCATTGAGAGCATGACTGTTGTTGGAAATGTTGTTAAAGATACACAAATAATGCGACCACTTATTGCATTTGATAAGCAGGAGATAATAAACATTGCAAGGCAAATAGATACTTTTGATATTTCTATAAGGCCATACGAAGATTGCTGTACTGTATTTGTTCCAGACAATCCAATAATTAAACCAAAGCTTGAAAATGTACTTATAGAAGAGGCAAAGCTTGATTTTGATAGCATAGTAAATGAAGCTTATAGTAAAATGGAAAAAG
>CATKXA010000048.1 GCA_949840475.1 uncultured Thermoanaerobacterales bacterium
TATCTGATAGACCAAATACGAAGCTGGCATTTCTGATATTTTTGTCTAAAAACTCAGTCATATTACTATTTATAAGACCTACTTTAACAAGAAAAATTTCATTTAAAAATATCAAGGTTAAATGTGCAATAAACAAAAGCGGAATTGCATAAAATTTCTTCAGCCTAGGTCTATAAATATTAAAGACGCTCGCAAGCAAAGGCAAAGTAAATAAATTGGAATGACAAAAATAGAAACGCACAATGTCAAAACTAAAATTACCAGCACTCGCATTTATATCAGGAAACAATATTGCCCCCACTCCACCTACAATTCCAATAAAGAACATATAATCATGGAGCACGTTTTGTTTTTTCATCAAGAACAAAAACGGAAAAATGATTGTTGATGCTGCACATATATTATCAAAAGTAATACGGCTTAGCGAATAGGGTAAGTCAGTTCTATATGGCTTAAACATTAACTTTGCAAAGTGAAGAGCCAAGTTTACAAATGCTAAAATGGTAAGAATTTTATGTTGTGCTTTTTTATCTTTTTTTCTTAGACACACAAATAATATCACTGCGTATAAGGCACTGAGCAATATGTACATAAAATGATAAGCACTACCAAATTTTACCAAAATTCTACCTCTATATTTATTTTAGATAAAATTAACCAAATAATCTACTAATTACGCCTATATTTTCAGTTTTTTAATTTGATTAAAGTATTTTAGTAATATATAATTTAAATAAAGAGGTGCATAATGGAAAAGTTTAAAAAGCTAGCAATAATTGGCAACATCATCTTCATTACTTTAATCGTCACTTGTGATATTTTATTTATGTCAAAAGTCTTCTCTAAATATTTTATTAAAACTTTAACAAGTATGTTATTCGTACTTTGCGGCATATATAATCTTTTACTTACCCGCATATATTATAAAGATTTCCCTATTTACAAATCTATAATCATGCTAATAGGATTAATTTTTGCTTTTTTAGGCGATGTGCTTTTAATAGA
The DNA here is from genome assembly GCA_949840475.1 of uncultured Thermoanaerobacterales bacterium. GTDB lineage: Bacteria > Bacillota > Clostridia > Christensenellales > UBA1242 > UMGS2069. Next base: position 1,006 of record CATKXA010000048.1, read on the forward strand.
TTACTTTGTTATCGGAGCACTGCTCTTTGCAATAGGTCATGTGTTCTTTACCATTTATTTCATGACACTCGTAAAAATCCACTGGATTGATTTTTTAATTGGTCTATTAATATTTGTACTTGGCTTACTATTAATACTGCTATACCCTAATTTTCAGTTCGATGGCATGAAGCTACTCGTCGTTTTCTACGCCCTTATAATTTCTTTAATGCTTGGAAAAGCAATTTCAAATCTAATGAAACAAAGGACACTAGCAAACTTAATAACGATGCTAGGAGCACTGCTATTCTTCTTTTCTGACCTAATGCTTTTATTTAATGTGTTTACAAATCTTTCTAATATCTTCGATTATTTATGCTTAAGCACCTATTACCCAGCAGAGTTTATGCTCGCGATTTCCATATTACTTCAAGCAATAAGTTTTAATAAAAATAAAAAAGCCTTGGAAGGGCTGTAAACTTTGAAACTAGCAAAAAAATAATCGTGTTTCTATAACACGATTATTTTAAATTTGAAACAAATGAATATAAAACATTAAACAATTCTTGCTCATGCTGATAGTATGTGTGGCTAGCACCCTCAATAATTGAATATTTTCCAATAAAGTCTGTATTTTTAATCAACAAGGAAAGATAGTTTTCTATGTTATCTGAGCAACAGTCATCTTTTTCACCAGCTACTGCAAGTAATGGAAGTTTTATTGATTTTAATTCAGCAAATGATCCTTTATTGCTTATTATAGGTAGGTTATGTGAATGTTTATTTTCAATCAAATCAATAAACCTTGCAGAAGATAAAACATAATAATCCCAAACCAATTTAGTTAAAAATTTATCGGGCTCTCCACTGGCAATATTTGCTTTAGCTTCTGCAACTAATTCATCTCTATTTTCTATTGTGTTTACTTCACTCGCCATATCGGCTGGACTTAAAAGAATATATGCTTTCACTAAATTAGATTTAATTTTTGATAAATAATATATTACTTTGTTTGCCCCCAAACTGTGCCCCGCGATTATAATTTGTTTATAGCCTAATTCTTTAATGTAATCCATATAAGCGGAAATATCCGAAATGCAATCGTCAAATTGCTCAAAAGCAACACCTCTTCGTGGAAATTTATCTTTATTTACATAAGGATAATCAACAATATGAAAAGAGCCTTGGTTATGGGCACAAATAAAACCAATATTATGTTTTTGAAATTCTTCGCCCAATACTTGAATAAATTTATTTTCTATAATATTTCCAGCCATACCTGGAATAAATAAAACACAAGTATCTCTGCCATTTACATCGTATAAACAACCACGCAATATAATATCTTGTGAATTTTTCACATCAATAATTTTCATATTTACTCCTTAGAAACATTATACCATACTTTCTAAGAAATTACAATAAAAAAGAAATCTTATCATAATTTGGCACTTAGGCGTGTGCTTGTCTTGATACAAGTGGCTCGTCTTCGCCTCGCCAGACAAGCACACGCCTAAAAATTAACCTTGTTTGCAAAAGAGCGGTTGCTGGCAGAGCGTAACGCAATCCGCTCTTTTGCTTTACGTTTTCTTCTCTCTATTATTCTAGTGTAAACGAATATTCTTTGTTGTCAAGGTCAATGCGAGTGTCTTATAACTTTTAGAGTTGTTATTCTTATGACAACCTGTGACAACGGCAGAAGTATTCGCTTTTTTTGCAGTTAAGAGAGAGTTAGGAACAAAAAGAAAACATAGGCTGTTTTTGTCTATGTTTTTCTTTCTTTATTCTGCTAGTTTCAAAAGTAAGCAACTAATAAGGCTTTTTTATTTTATTCTTCTCCCCGCTCTTTATAAGCATCTGTTATAGACTTATTAGCTTGGTTTTGATAAAACTTTGTTATTCTAGAGCAAATCCTATCAACAACATCATGATTCACTAATTGTTTCTTAGTTTCTTGATCTAACACATCAGAAATTTTTCTTGTTTTAAACGCCTTATTATGTACATCGCTAAATAGATTGTTCACAATAATAACAAGGTTTGATACTTGTTTTTTTGCATCTAAATCTTGCAAAATTTTTGTGTTAAACTCAGACTTAAAAAGTTCTTTACTTCTAATGTAATAATCAGCACCCGGCATAAACAAAACTCTAGTTCCAAACTTCGATATTACTTTTGCATGGCTGTCAGTTAAGTTTTTAAGGTTGGTTTCCTCTCCATAAATTGAAGCCAAAGTTTTCTTGTCTTCATCAGTTATATTCTTAAAATCGACAATAGTCCCAAATACGGCAGGTGGATCTATAATCACAGGCTCGTCAATATGACTTAGTACAATGTTTAATATTTCACTATACAAATATCCCCAGCACATCATTCTTGCAGCATCTGACATTTTAGACCTTACTATACGATATTTATAATCATTAGCTACTACATCTCTAAAGCAACTTAAGTTATTAAACATGTCACAGAGTCTGTTCATATCGAAAATAAAATTTCTTACGTTAGCTTTAATCAAACTATAAACTTCTGGATTGGTCTTTTTATATTTCGTTTTATATATTCTCTTATTTTCATCTTTAGCCAATTTTTCAATTCTTTTTTTAGTAACAAAAGATTTTAATTTACCTGTAGATAAGCATCTTAATAAAAAGGTTGAGTTTTCGTACTGTAAAATATTTAAAGTTTGCCAGTAAATTTGGTCTAGTGATATAATGGGCATATTTAGCTTTTTAGATAAATGTTCACCAAGAAAAGTTTTGCCAATCCCAGTTGGACCCATTAGTATAATACTTTTCTTTAAATTGTCTTGACGCATACAATTCTCCTTGTCATATAAAAATCGCAAAACCAATATACTTTTTTAGCAAAATAGCTTATAAAATATACGAAACCACAAAATTACTGCGTTTTTAGCTTGTTATAAAATATTATAGCTCAGCCACTTGCGAATTTATTATCTTCTACTTATCAACCTAAAAAGCCTTTAATTATAATGTCCTCAGCTTGCTCTTTTGTTAAGCCTAGAGTCATAAGTTTGTTTTGTTGCTCTAAAGAAATCTTACCAATAGCTGCCTCATGCACAAGCATCGCATCTGGATTTTTTGCATAGATTTGTGGCGTTGAAGAAATAACTGCATTACCACTTAAAATGCCGTCGCATTCAACATGCCCAAAGCTTTTAGCCTTTCCAATAACTTTAGAAACAAAGTCTTGCATAGAGCTATCTTTTGCAACTGCTCGACTTACAACCTCTACCCTGCTGTTTTCGCCAGCAAGCTCAACTTTAAATAGAGTTTTTGCAACTTGAGTTTCTTCTGTTAAAATGTTTTCTCTAATTAGCAACTTAGCATCTTTTTTGAGTTTAGCATCAGTCTTTCTATTTGAATAAGTAACGCCGCCAAGTTGCAGGGTTTCCATTTCAAAAGTGCTGTTTTCGCCAATCACAATTTTTGTTGTTGGATTCAAAATTTTAGATGCTTTACCATTTCCAAAAGCAAAATGTTTTTCAACATATTTAACCTTGCTGTTTTTGCCAATATGAAAACTATGAATACCGTTATGTGAACTATTCTTGTCTGACGCATTATGTATTCCGCAGCCCGCAACAATCAAAATATCACAATCATCTTCAATGTAAAAATCATTATAAACTAAGTCTTCTATGCCACCCATAGAAACTATAACTGGTATATGAACACTTTTGTTCTTAGTACCCTTTTTCACTATTATATCAATGCCATCTTTATCTTCTTTCGAGTTTATAATTACTTCACTATCAATATTTCTTGCAAGGAGTTTACCATTCTCGCGAATATTAAATACTCCTGCTTTTGGAATATCATGCAAGGACGCAACTTGCTCTAGTAAAAATTTAGAATTGTTATCCATTACACTTTCAACCTCGCACATTTCTCTTCAGCTATAAGTGGCATTACCTCTTCTTTGGTTCCGACTTTTTCAAGCTTACCTGCTTTAAGCAAAACCATTTTGTCTGCAATTTCAATTATCTTACTCTGGTGGCTGATAATAACATAACTACTTTTTCTAGCCTTAAATAAATTAACAAGAGCATCAAAACTCCAAAGGTCAATACCAGCCTCTGGCTCATCACAAATATTTAGTTTGGCATTCCTCGCAACTATCATAGCAAGTTCAATTCTTTTAAGTTCCCCACCAGACAGTTTTGAATTTAACTCTCTATCAATATAGTCCCTTGCACATAAACCCACCTGACTTAAAGCAGTACAAGCGTCATTGATGTTAAGCTTACCACCACTCGCGATTTCAAGCATCTTTTTTACTGTTATTCCTTTAAAAATAACAGGGCTTTGGAAAGCATAAGCTATGCCAAGCTTAGCTCTTTTGTCTATAGAATAATTTGTTATGTCTTTGCCATTATAGATAACTTTTCCACTGGTAGGCTTAATAATTCCCATAACAATTTTGGCAAGCGTGCTTTTACCGCTACCGTTTTGACCAGTGATTACAACAAGCTCATTATCTTGAGCCACAAAACTCACGTCATCAAGTATGACTTTTTGAGTACCATTATCATCAACGACATAACTAATATTTTTTAATTCTAACATGTTTTTCTCCTAGATAAATATAAAACAATTACAGCACCAAGTCAAGAATAATTAAAATTTCTCACACTTAATAGGTTTTTAGAATATTTTAAAGTAGTAGCAAACAGCTAACTTTACTTTAGAGGATACAGCTTTGAATAATACATTATTAACAGCTTTTGGATGTCTTATAATATTTGTAGCCACTACTTTTGGGGCTCTTATAGTATTTTTCTTTAAAAAAGACTTTAACAAAAAAGTAAACAGTATAATCTGTGGTTTTTCTTCTGGCATAATGATAGCAGCTTCCATTTGGGGACTAATTATGCCCGCTCTCAGCCAGTCTGAAAACATGGGCAAATGGAGCTTTTTACCCGTGGCTATTGGACTTGTCGTTGGAGCATTGTTTTTAGTAGTTGTAGATATTGTTGTAAACAAAATCAATAGCAAATCTAAAACAGGTGAACTGGAGGGAACAATAGCTAAAAATAAACTCACAAGATTTGTTGTAGCTTTTACCTTTCATAATATCCCAGAAGGCATGGCTGTCGGCTTTGCCTTTGGTACAGCACTAAACTCAGGAGAGGCAAGTTCCTTTATTGCAGCTATGGGTATAGCTATTGGCATCGCCATTCAAAATATACCAGAAGGTATGGCTGTCGCCCTCCCTGTTTATAAACATACAGGCAAAAAGGGCTTTAGCTTTTTAATAGGAATGCTCAGCGGCATTGTTGAACCAATTTTCGCATTTGTTGGAGTAATGCTCGCTTCTAAAATATCTGTACTCTTACCTTGGCTATTGGCTTTCTCTGCTGGTAGCATGCTCTTTGTAAGCTTTGAAGACCTTATCCCTGAGGCAAATGAAACCTACCCTAAACTTGGCACTTGGGCACTCATGGTCGGGTTCATTGTAATGATGATTTTAGACATCGCCCTAGGATAAAAAAAGTCGCTATTAAAGCGACCTTTTTTTAAAACAACGGGTTTTCCATTGACTCTGGTATTTTTAGGCCTAAAAGCTTTAAAACAGTAGGTGCAATATTTGCAAGCTTACCATTTTTTATAAGTTCAACGCTTCGTTTTTTCTCACTCACAAGCCATAACCTAACAGGATTACAGGTATGACTAGTAAGCACATTACCTTCTTTATCAATCATCTCTTCAGCGTTGCCATGGTCAGCGGTAATAATACAGTCCCCGCCCGCCGTTAGCGTTGCTTCGGCTATTTTATAGGCACATTCATCAACCTTTCTTATAGCCTTAATTGTTGCCTCTAAATTGCCAGTATGCCCAAGCATGTCGGGGTTTGATAAGTTTATCAAAACAAAAGCATACTTTTTGGAGCTGATTGCTTTTATTGCCTCACTTGTTATCTCGTCAGCACGCATAGAAGGATATTCATCAAAGCTTTTAACATCTATGGTATCTATTAGTTTGCGAACCTCGCCCTTGTATGGCTTTTCAATTCCACCATTAAAGAAAAAGGTTACATGTGCATACTTTGTAGTTTCACTGACATGAAATTGTTTTAGTCCGTTTTTAGATATTATTGCAGACAAGTTTTCAGTTATTTTTTGTGGTTTAAAAGCTACCAAAACATCTTTAAATGCCTCACTATACTCAGTCATACAACAAAATACCATGTTGCTAATTTGTTTTGTTTTAAAGCCTTCAAAATCTTTTTGAGTTATAGCATCAGTTATCTCTCTCGCTCTGTCTGTTCTAAAGTTAAAGAATATTACTGCATCATTATCTTTAATAAAACAATTTTCTTTAATAATAGTAGGCTCAACAAACTCATCAGTAATGCCTGCTTTGTAATAACTCATTAAAGCA
>CATKXA010000049.1 GCA_949840475.1 uncultured Thermoanaerobacterales bacterium
CAATGCACCGCTAGTTTTAACTTCAAAATGCTCATACCCAAAGCTAGGTGCACCATTTACATCAACTGAAGAGTTTGAACTATTTACAATTAATTGCTTTTTGCTAAAACTCATAGGCAAAGTTAGCTCAAACTTAAAAGCATCATTTGCTTCATGAGCATAAAGCCATTTTTCTATTTCCTGAGCCTCAATAACTAGGTTGTTATCTTCGTCATGACTGATTAATAGACCAGCCTTTTTAAGCTTTGACCTCGTAAAGCCAACAAAATCTTGATGAAAATAAGCTTCTGTTGTAAAGTACTCAGAAAAATTAATAGTGATAGGAACATTCTTTGTTTTGACAATAATTTTATCGCCCATATATTCCTCAATATTAAAGTTTCCTACACCCTCTTCTCTACTATCAAACCTACTGATACCACTTGCTACATATCTAATTCCAAACAACTCTGTTCCTGGTGCCAAAAATAGCACTAAAGCACTAGCTGCGAAAAATAGTAGCACAGCGAGCGGTATAACAATAAGTATTGTTGCTATTATCTTCCTTTTCATTTTTTCCTCCTAAGCCAAGAAGTTTTATGCTGATAAGCCAAACAACTTGTTAAGTTTATTTGCAACTTCGCTTTGCTCGCCAGATAAACCAGCAACAGCTTTAGCTAAGCTTGCTTTAGAGTTTTCGCTCAAGCTATTTGCAATATCTAAGTCAGAAATTGCACTTGTATCGCTAGTAATAGTATTAAGCAAAACATTGGATTTTGCAAGAGCATCTACAATAATTTGTGCATTATCGTCATCAATGTCGCCAGCACCAGTGCTTAAAACATTGTTCGCAACAACCATTACTTCTTTAACAGCATTGATTTCTGTTTTTAAAGCTTCGCCTTCTTGGCTGATGACTGAAGTGATAACTTCGTTAACAAAGCCAGCTATTTTGTTGTCAAGTCCAAGCTTTTCTAGATTTTCAGTCTTTACAACTTCAGTAACAAGCTCTTTCATTTGCTCACCATTTGTTGCAAAGTTTTCAAGTATGTCGCCAATCTTGTCTTTATTAAAGCCGTCCGCACTTGTTAAATCTTTTGCCAAGATTACAGCATCGCCAATAGATTTGAAAGTGGTGCTTAAACGTACTTCTTTAGAATCCCAAACGGCATCAATTTTAGTTTTCATTATATTAAATAGTTCGGCATTTGCTGTATCGCCCGCAAAATCATCAAACAATTTATTCATAACAATTTTTGACGCATTTGAAAGTAATACTGAATCACGAAGGTCATCAAAAGTAGAACCAACTAACGCAAAGTCTAATGTTTCAAGTGTGATTCCGTCTATTTGGTCAGACAATTTCAGTACATTATTAAACAAGCTTTGAAGTATTGCCTTTTCGCCACGAGTCATGCTATCTCCTTCCCAGTTGATAGCCAAGTCTTTATTACGCTCAGGAATGTTTTCCACATTAATTCCAAGTTCTGTATAAACATAACCCATTGCAAGGTCAACAATCTCAGGCAAAACGTCTTTTAAGGTTTTGCTCTCTAAAGCCTTACCAATAACATTTGAAATTAAACTCTCATTACCCTCTTTTTGGAAGATTGCAATAATATCTCCATTATCAACCAACGCTTTTGTTAGCCCAGCGTCATTACAAATTTTTAATAGTCCAATACCTGTCGACAAATCATTTTTAACAGTATCGCCTTGAGCTGTAGACAATGATACTAGCATTGCGTCAAAAGTTTCTTGCATGGCGGCATCTTTAAATGTAGGTTTTTTAAAGCCACAGAACTCTGCATCGTTAGACCATTTTTCTGCAACGTATGGAACAATTTCTTTAACCATGCCAGAAACAGCTTTAGACTCATATAAATCATCAATCACTTTTTCTAAAGTAGCTAAAGTTTGGTTGTCAGTAATGTCAACCCCCTTTTCCATAACATCAAGAACATTAGGTACAACTTTTGCGACAGCTGTTGTTTCTCTTCTAAGTTTAAACTCTAGAGTGTTGTTTTTAACAGTTGTTAAACCGTCAAACATGCTTACATCTAGTTTTTTAAGCCCAATAGCATTAAACATTTTGTAAACCCAGTTGTTTTCGTAAGCTTTAATAAACTCATCTATCATCTCAACAGTTTCATCATAACTAGCTTTGTCAAAAGCGTTATTTGGCTTATTTTCAACTTTCCCGTCATTCTCGCCATCTTCAATAGTGCTATCAATATTATATACACCATTATTATAGACTGACTTAGAAGCTTCGCCAGATTCTGTGCTTTGCGTTACTGTGTTGTAAGCTACAAAAGGTTTTGCCGTTTCAACAATACCAAAGGTTGGCACAAAAATAATGCAAGCAACAACTAGTCCTTGCAATGCACCAACTATAGCACCCATAAATCCGTGTTTATCTTTACCAGCTCTTTTCTTTTTTGAGAAGAATATTGCAGCGAATATCCAGTAGAAAATCAAAGAGAGCCATTTGAAAATAAAGAAGCAAACAACAAAGAATGCTACATTCACAATCATTTGAGGCAGAAGTTGTATGAAAGATGCCAAAGTATCGCTAGACTCAATGAGGTCTTCAATTATAGGCACCTGTCTTAATAAGTCTGTAATCAATTCTTGTACAGTAATAACATGAACATCTCCAATCATAATGTTCATTTTAGAAATATCCATAGTCAAAATGGCTTTAGAAATTGCTGGCACAACAAAGAACGCCAAAACGCCAACAGCCAAAACCATGAAAAATCTTAATATAGATTTGTTAAGTCCTCTAACCCAACCGCAAATAAAACCAAGTATAACAAAAACAAGCAAAACGGTGATTAAAGAAGTTGAAACCGCACTTAAATCCATACTCCACCTCTACTTATACTGATACAATTATAAAGCATAATCGCTCAAATTTCAATAGAAATATGACTAAATTATGAACATTAATTTATAAAAATAATGCAAATAGGCAAAAATTAAGTAAAAAAATAAGCAAATTAAAGTCGATTTTATAATTTTGTAAAAAATTTTACAAAAATACTTTCAATAATGAAAAGTGTATGATATAATCAAAAAGCTTGAAAAAAGCATACAATTAAATAAGTAATGGAGAGATACTCAAGAGGCCGAAGAGGGCACCCTGCTAAGGTGTTAGTACGAGCAATCGTAGCGCGGGTTCAAATCCCGCTCTCTCCGCCACGGGGAGGCTGTTGGACAGAAATGTCTAATTCAGCCTCTTTTTCTTTGAAAATTTTATTATTTTCATCAAATTGGGAGTCCGAGTTATCGGCACTCCCATTTTTATTGTTATTATCATTTTCGCTTGAAGATTTTTTCTCAAGTTTTTCTAAAATTCTTTTTGCATAAAGTTCATCGTTGTTTATGGCAAGTTCACTATCTGGACCCTTACTTCCACGCATAATAACAATAACTTTATCGTTGAATAAAATAACCTTTTTAATAAATCTGTTAAAAAATTCATTGCGTTCAAACACGTCTTCATAATCTTTGCAGGCAAATAGTGATATAAAATTCTTCACATCTTCAAAGTTCAGTGGCCTATCAATCTTGGTTTTTTCTTCGGCAATTTTAAGCGCTATATCTGCCCTATCATTTTCAAGTTTGTAAAGCGTTTCTCGAATAGCGGCCGAAACCATGCCCTGCTCCATATTTTTCACAAGGCTGTTGATTTTTCCATTAATTTGTTTCAACTCCTTTTCAAGACATTTAAGCACAATGTTGTTTGAAAGTTCTTCGTTAAATTTGTCCACAACCATATGCGCAATCTCTTCAATTTTTGTTGGGGTTAAAATATATTGTTTGGTTTTATCAATAATAAGTTGTTCAAGTTCTTGCTTGCGATAGTTTCGCAGTTCGCACGACTTGCCCTTAACCTTTTTAGTGTGACACTTATAATATTTGTATCTAGTTCCCTTATGGCTAGAACCAGCTTCGGCAATCACGCTTTCACCGCAGTAACCGCAGAACATTTTGCCCGTTAAAAAGTACGGATCGTATTTGTCTTTTTTATAATTTCTGCGAAAGTCCACCATCATACCATTTACAACTTTCCACAACTTTTCTTCAATTATTTGCGGAATAACATCCGTAAAAATTTCACCGCCAAACTTTTCAATGCCCATATATCTTTGGTTATGTAGCATTCGGGCAATCATATTTCCATTCCACTTTTGTCCGCTATTGGTTCTAGACCCTTGTGCATTTAAATGGTTTGCAATTTCAGTTGCTTTCTCGCCCTTAGAATACTCTTCAAAAGCCTGACGAACAAAATCTGCGCGTTCTTCATCAATCACCCATTTTTGGTTTTCAACTTTGTAGCCATAAGTAACTTGACCTCCAGTATAGAAGCCTTTCTTCAAACTTTCACGAACTCCACGCTTAACTTTTTGGCTTAGCTCGGCGGAATAATATTCAGCCATACCTTCAAGCACACTTTCCATTAAAATTCCACTGGCATCGTCTGAAATATTTTCTCTTGCCGACAACACTCGAACTCCATTTTTCTTAAGTCTCATTTTGTAGTTCGCACTGTCATATCTATTTCTTGCAAACCTATCCAGCTGATAAACCAACACAAACTCAAATTCCTTTTTCTTGCTATCCTCAATCATTTGTAAGAATGCAGGTCGTCTATCTGTTGTTCCCGAAAGTGCTCTGTCAATATACTCGTGCACAACCACATAGTCATTTCGCTCGGCATACTCATGGCAAACTCGAAGTTGTCCTTCGATTGACTGCTCCGTTTGCCTATCGCTTGAATATCTAGCATAAATTACAATTTTCTTCATATAAACTCCTAGTGTAAAATCTTCTCGCTTTCCAGCATTTTACAACACAAACACATACCACAAACTTTTTCAGAAGTCCAGCACAAACCCGAAAGTTTTTTAATCTTTTTGTTGTTGGTTTTTTTGCCATGAAAACACGCTCCTCGGATTAAGATTTTTAAAGTCAACATTACGCTTCAAACTCAATATTAATTCCGCCACCAATTTCCTTACCGCTTCTTCATAAGCCTCTTCGTCAATTTCTATCTCAGGTTCGTTTAATACCTCTTTTGAGTGTAAATCAATTATCAAAATATTCTTTAGATTTTCGTTATTCATAATTATTCTCCCATTGCAATTAGAGGAGCAATGAGATAAATAATATCTAAATCAAAAATTTAATTTTTCGCTTTTCAAAGCGGTTAAAGCACAAGTGGGTTTCCCACTTCGTGCCAGAGGTTGAGGTGCGTCAAAATGCTTCACTCAAAATACCCGTGCCGTCAAAAATCGGCTAAATTTCCTAGGGATTTTGGCAATATTTTCGCATTTTGAGTCACCTCTTTTCCTGCTTCAGTTTAATTTCTTATAAAAAATCTCTATTTCACCAAAATTTATCTTAACAACTTCGTTTTTTATCATTGTTTCAAATTTCCTGCACAAATGCCCTTAACTTTTGAAATTTTCCCTCTTTTGATAACTTCTCCGCCTTAATTTTCTACAGCCGAAACAGCCCTGATTCTTGGTCTCAAATGCCACATCACCTCCTTCAATTTCTTCTTTTACCCACGACTTACTCTTTACATTTCTCACCTTCTTTCTCTTATCTTGCTATTGCCGTGTGGACAATGGGTGTCCCCACGAGAAATTTTATTTATATTTTACAAACACCAAGAGTTCACCATTTGAACACTTGAAAAACTTTCATAACTCTATTTTAAAATTCCCGATTGCTCAACGGGTAAACACTCGAGAAAATTTTTTATTATCTTATAATTAAAATTTAGCAGTCCCGTATTATCAATGGGTGCTAACACGGCAAATATTTTTATAATCATAATTTTAGCAAATCAAACATCCAAAAAAACGGATTTCAAGAAACTGTTTTAACTTTTTTCAAAAAAATAATTAAAACTATAAGTCATTATGGTATAATTAGTTCATGAATTGGTTTAATTATATTGGTTTAATTTTTGTTGTTTTGCTATTAATCCCAAATATTATTTTTGCTATTAAAAATAAAACTGAGCAAAAACAAACAATAAACAAGATTATGGAAGTTTTTGAGCAGATAGGAAGATATGGCTCAATAATTTTCATGATATTCAACATTCCTTACACATACTTTGGATTTTATTTTGATTGCGGTCAGCTTTTATATATCGTGATAGATTCGCTATGGTTGACCGTCTATTATTTGTCTTGGATTATATTTTGGAAGAAAGACTGTTTTACAAAATCACTGTTACTTTCAATTATACCGTCAACTTTATTTATGGTTTCGGGTATATTGCTAGCAAATATACCACTTGTTTTATTTTCCGTAATATTTACATCCTTTCATATTTCCATTTCAATCAAAAGATAAAAATCACACCCTTGTAGGTGTGATTAATTTTTTCCTTTTTCTTTTATCTCAAAAAGAGAGGCAATGAGTAATTTTATTAATTTGAAAAAACTTTGTGAAATGACTTGCAATATTTTTTGAACAGAGTTAAAACACACACAACTTTTAGAGGACTTATGAAAAACGAAACTCTTATTGGATTTATTAAAGAAAAATATTATGAACAAAAAATGTCAGCTGAATATCAACTTCAACTGACAAAAATAGTAGAACTTGAATACAAATTCACCAAAGACTTTTCAAAAGACAAATGGCGTGAATACTTTAACATAAACCTAGAAAAAGGCCAACTACATTCTCTTGAAATTGACCAAATAATTGAGTTTACTTATAAAATCTACAAAGAATTAATTTATCCATCAATTAAATAATTCATTTTATCTTTAATTTCCCTTTTATATAATAATATCTATTTTACTTATTAGTGAATTCCTACTTTGAGGATAATGATTATTAAACCTAGATTTACTTATTAATTGTATTACATCTTCAGCTGATCTATTTAAGTAATTAGCCAATTCTTGTTCATCTATGTAGGCAACATCATCAAACAAATTTATTAGTTGTAATGCAATTGCTTGTCCATAGCCTTCTTTCAAAAGGTTGTCAAAAATATTCTTAAACTCTGTATTATCTATATCGTTCAAAAATTTATAAAAAATAGTGTTTTTGAATGAAGATTTCTTCTTATCATAAGATATTTCAACGGGTTTACTAAAATATTTCTTATAGATTTTTTGATTAGTGTGTTTTAATAAAAGAAGAAATAGTACAGACGGTGGATAATAATAGTAATATGGACTTGTGTATCCCCAGTTATCTTTGATCTCTTTACAAATCAAATTTAATTTTTGAACAACGATTTGACAATCTCGTATTGGTAAATTAATAGACTGGAACATGTTTGCTAATATAGGTTTGATATATTCAGGATCTTCAACTGCAAAAGT
>CATKXA010000050.1 GCA_949840475.1 uncultured Thermoanaerobacterales bacterium
ATCCATTGCATAAACTCTACCACAAATATCAACCATCTGTGCTTTACCCTCTATGTGCTCTTCAATATCACGTACAAAGTTTATACCACTGTCAACTAGAGTATCCCTGCCGTCTGTGATTATATGTAAATAAACCTTTGAAATGCCCTTCTTTGCTGCCATGTCCACAAGGGCTTTTAAATGATTAATATGCGAATGCACTCCACCGTCTGATAACATGCCCAAAAGTTGCAATGCCGAGTTATTGTTTTTTGCATGCTCCATTGTTTTATTTAGTGCTTCATTTGTAAATAACGACTTATCTTTTATTGCATTGTTAATCCTAGGTAAATCTTGGTACACAACTTTGCCTGCACCAATATTTAGATGTCCAACCTCACTATTACCCATTTGCCCTTTAGTTAGCCCCACAGCCTCGCCGCTCGCTTTTATTAGCGTATTAGGATAAACATCTAGCTTATCTAAATTTGGAGTTTTCGCAAGTGCAATAGCGTTTCCTTTTGTCTGTTTTCTGTAGCCGAAGCCATCTAAAATAACTAGTGTAACCATTCTTGCCCCCTATCTCATGCTTATTTTATAATAGTAATTATAACCTCTTTTATTTTATTCTCAAAATATATGTACAAAAAAATCTATTATATGCTTGTAAGATTTTGCAATTCAAGGTAAAATATAGTTATGAATATAGTACTCGTTGAACCTGAAATCCCACAAAATGCTGGGAATATTGTAAGAACTTGTGCAGCCACTGGCTGTAATCTTTATTTAGTAAAACCTCTTGGCTTTGAAATGAGTAGCAAGTATTTTAAACGAGCAGGACTTGACTACTTTGACCTCGCAAATGTTTTTGTGGTTGACTCGCTTGAAGAGCTAATGGCAAAAAATGCAAATAAAAACTTTTACTTTGCTTCCACTAAAAGCAAAAAAACTTATGCAGATGTTCAGTATGATAAAGACTGCTACATTGTCTTTGGCAAAGAAAGCTACGGTTTAAAAGAAACTATTTTAAAAGCAAATTATGATAACTGTATAAGGGTTCCAATGCTAGAGGGGCGTAGGAGCTTAAACTTATCTAACACTGTTGCCATAATAGTTTATGAGGCACTAAGGCAACAAAACTTTGACGGGCTACAAGCCTTTGGCGAGTTGACTGGAAGAAGCGAGAGTTAATCTCGTTTTTTGTTTTTGCTGTTGCAATTTATATATTTTAATTGTATACTTGTATTAATTTATCATTTGGAGAGAATCATGTCTATAAAAAATTATTTTAAAAACAAGAAATTAGAACAAACAGTCACTTCGCTAGGTCAAGGCAATGACCAAGCTATGCTACTTGTAAGAAAAGTGCTAGACCTAGGTGATGCTGACTTTTATATAAGCACTCTTGAAGATTGCGAAATCTACGGCGAAAAATTAAATGTGCTATACAATCTTTGTGGCGAAAACTTCACGACAATGCTGTATACCATTCAAGAGTTTTTTGATGGAGCTGGCATTTTTAGCAAAGAATTAATTACTAAAAATTTTGATAGCGAAAACCCAGTACCATTTATTGACCAAGCTATTTATAATAAGTATTTAGCTATTGAGGGACAACCACACTATCTGTTTACTAATGAAGACTACGCTGAAGAAATCTTAACATCTTTTAATAATAGATTTAAGCAAGCAAACAACAGCAACAATTCATCATCACAACCAGGCGAAGAATAAAACAAGCAATAGCTTGTTTTTATTTTTTACCTATTGAAAACTCGTTTAAGTAATGATATAATTATTTTAGTTAAAAAAAGGGGGCATCAAGTATGACCAACAACAATAAACCTGCAACCCATAGAATGAAGGAATGCTCAAAATACAACGAACAAGTTGCAGCAATAGCTGACGGTAATTTAGCTGCCACCATGATCTTGTATGCCCTAACTGATGATTTAAGTTCAGATAGCCGAATTTACCTTTATGTTTTAGACGATGCTGGTATTTACGGGCAACAGGTTTGGAGGCTTTACAAGGACTGTTGTAACGCAAACCTGAACCTTTTTAGACTAACAATCGAACATATGTTATATGATGTGCTAGATAAATCAAAAGTTAAATATTATCTTAAAGACAGCACTCCAAGCATCCAACTTCTAGATACGGATATTTATAATAAGTATTTGCAAAAATTCCAGGATGAAAGTTTTGTTATAATGAGTGAGCCATACAAAGTAGAATTAAACAAGTCATTAAATATGAGATTTTCAAAACTAAAAGCACACCTTTCTGAGCAACCTTACAAAAAAAGTAAACTACAACCTCTACCTGCAGATACAATAACAATTATTGACAACGAGAATGCGGAAACTAAAATAAATAGAATTACATCTGGTATGGACCTAGCTCAAATTATAAATGTCATGTCCGACGGCAATGTCGGTGTCAATATGTTACTTAGGTCAATGATTGAAGAAGATACCACTAGCAGAAATCAGTTACTATTTCTAGATGCCGCACAAATCTACGGCAATAATATTTGGAGATTATTTAGTGAATGCTCAAATGGTAACTTAAAATTATTTAAATTGGCTATCGAGCATATAAGTGCAGGCATATTTTCTACAAATCAAGTCCTTGCCTTTTTAGAGAATGGCATTGCTATAAAAGTTCCTCTAGTTGACATTGAAGTTTATAAACATTTCAAGGAAAAAATCCCAGCTAAGGGAACTCCAGCTTATAAAGAGTATTCTGCTTTGCAAAATAGATCGCATACTAAAAGATTTGCAGAATATGTCAGCGAACACATAGCAAATATCGACTTAAAAAGTTAACCTGGGCAAGAATAAAAGAACGAGCAAGAGCTCGTTCTTTTAATATTTAACTTTATTTTTTATTTTGATATATTTTTCAAAAACTTCCCAGCATTCATCATGATCAATCTGAGTGATTTTGTCTTTCATTTTATCAGTACTTAAGGAGAGGTTCTTGTAAAAGATTTCATCTCTAAATCCAATCTTATCATTCTCCTCTATTGTGCAACCATAGTAAATATGCTTTATGTTTGCCCACATACAAGCACATAGACACATTGGGCAAGGCTCACTAGTTGTATATATTTCAGAGCCAGACAAATCAAAAGAATTTATATTTTTACATGCATC
Organism: uncultured Thermoanaerobacterales bacterium; assembly: GCA_949840475.1. Taxonomy (GTDB): domain Bacteria; phylum Bacillota; class Clostridia; order Christensenellales; family UBA1242; genus UMGS2069. The sequence goes on from CATKXA010000050.1 coordinate 3,141, forward strand.
ACGTATGGCATCAACCTCACCATGGCAGGTAGGATCATTATTTTTAACAACCCTATTGTGCCCTTTACCAATTACTTTATTGTCCTTAACAACAACTGCACCAAAAGGTCCGCCGTCCCCATTTTTTATGCCCTCTTCCGCCTCTTTAATTGCATACTTCATATATTTATTCATAACTTTCACCTCATAGACACTCTATAAATATTATACATACGCCAATAAATTATTGTCAAACAAATAAAAACCACCAAGCAATCTTGGTGGTTTTTATTAAGCTATATTCTTTTTGTTAAAATAGATTACGTTTTTGTCTTCCAACATGCTAGGAACAACTAAACTCTCTAAGGCATCAAAATCAATGCTACTTTCAGTGCCGCCCACGTCTTCCAAACTCACATTGCTTGCAAAACTGTTTGCACTTCCAGCACCAACCTCAGCCTCATACTGCTCACGAGTATAACCCCATTTAACAGTGAGTTGCTTATCTTTATCGTAATAATTCCAATGAGAATCCCAACCACTTGGTTTATTGGTCTCAGTAACTTCACAATAAATTACCATATTTGATGAACATCTATAAAAAGGAGAAGTAGTATTATATGCCTCAATTTGATTTAAACTAGCAGGTAAGAATATACTAGTTAAGCTACTACAGCCATAAAACGCGTTTGTCTCAATTTTAATTAAACCATAACTTAGAGTTATACTGCTTAAACTGCTACAGTAATAAAAAGCACTATCTCCTATACTTGTTACACTACTTGGTATTATTATACTTGTTAATTTGCTACAATTTCTGAAAGCATACTCCCCTATAGTCGTAACACTATTTGGTATTTCTATACTAACTAAATTGCGACACCAGCTAAATGCTCTATCCCCAATACTTGTTACGCTATTTGGAATTACTGTATTTTTACATCCTGCCACCAGTTTATTTGTCGCCGTCTCTATAATAGCATTGCAATTATCTCTACTATCATATACGCTGTTACCATCAGAAACCACTATGTTTAATAATGCACCACAATCTGCAAGTATATAAGCTCCAATACTTTTAACACTACTTGGTAATTCTATACTTGTTAAATGACTACAATCCTCAAATGCAGAATTACCTATACTTGTTACACCCTCTGGTATCTTTATACTTGTTAAACCGCTACAGCCATAAAATGCATGATTACCAATACTTGTTACAGCCTCTGGAATTTCTATACTTGTTAAACCGCTACAGCCAGAAAATGCAGAACTACCAATACTTGTTACACTATTGGGTATTACTGTATTTTTACATCCTGCCACCAATTTGTTTGTTGCAGTTTCAATTATGGCATTGCAATTATCTCTACTATCATAAACCAAGTTACCTGGCTCTAAAATAATATTTGTTAATCCTGCGCAATATTCAAATATATCAGAAGAAACTTGCGTAACACTATTTGGTATCGTTAAGGTTAATAATTTGTCACAATAAGCAAAAACATTATCAATATAAATCACACTATTAGGAATTGAAATACTTTCTAACCTATAGCAACTCCAAAAGGCAAATTTATCCAATCGTGTTATGCTACCCGGAATAGTTATGTTCGTCATACTAGAACAACTATGGAAAGCCCCTTCAGTTGAACTTACACCACCATATAAAGAAACTACAACTTTGCCATCATACATTCTTGGAATAACAACTTCACCAGAAGTCGTTGTAGAACCTTTGGCTTTTACACTAAAAGTTGCTCCATTACTATTTAAAATAAATTTAAGCTTCTCAGGTGTAGATCTCTTTGTATATAGATTTACACCTTCTTCTTTAATACTACTGATTGGTACTGAGTAATCCACAGCATCAGTTAATTCTTCATCCCAGAACCAACCACAACATTCTTCGTCAGATATAGGCAAAGACATATCATTTAATGCACCACCTGCACTAACTGTTTGATAGAAATTTCCATCCACATATAAATTTACATCGAATTTCCACACAACTCTTAATTGGCTGCTGCTATCACGGTAATTCCAATATTGTTCCCAGCCAGATGGTTTATCTTCTTCCTTTATTTCACAGTAAATAACCATATCTGATGAACAATTATAAAAAGGAAAATAATAATATAAAGTGCCCGCCTTTATAGTTGTTACACTCGATGGTATAGTTATGCTTTTTAAGCCTGTACACCTTGTAAAAGCCTCATTCTCTATTGTTGTTAAACCTTCATGTAATATAACATTTGTCAAATCTGTACAACCATCAAACGTCCTTTCGCTAATAACTTTCAAAGTGCTTGGAATATCGATACTTGTTAAACTTGTACAACTACTAAAAACAGCACTTCCTAGAGTTGTTATTCCTTCATGCAAAACAACACTAGATAAGTTTTTACAGCTGGAAAAGGCATAACCCTCAATGGTTTCAACATTACTTGGGATTTCAATAGAATCTACACTGCCAACTCCATAAAAAGAAAACTCTCCTATAGTTGTTACGCTTGAAGGAATTGTTGTACCACCACATCCATTTAAAAGCTTGTTTGTTACTATCTCTATAATGGCATTGCAATTATCTCTACTATCTAGGTATTTATTATTTGGATCAACTATTATTGTACGCAAGTTGTTACAACCATAGAAAATATTACCACGAGTATAACTCTGTTCAGATTCAATTGATTTAACACTTGCTGAAATATAAACCTCTTCTAATTCATAACAATTGTAAAACATATTAGCACTTAGAGTAGTTAAGGAATTAGGGAGATGTATATTAGTTAGTTGTTGACAATTAGAAAAAGCCGACCTTCCAATATATGAAACTCCATCTTTAATATCTATGTTAATTAAGGCAGAACAACTAGAAAATGCAGAATTACCTACACTGATTAATGAACTTGGCAAAATAATACTAGTTAATCCGTCACAGTTATAAAAAGCTTCATTACCTATATAATTCAATCCCTCTTCAAAAACTATACTTTTAAAACCAGAACCATAATTATCATAAAATGCATAATTCCCAATTTGCTTAACACTTGAAGGTATAATTAAATCAATTGCATTTTCACGGCCTAACAAATTAAAAGCACGATAAAAAGCATACTCATCAATTCTTACTACGCTATTTGGAATAACTATATTATTATTTCTTGTTTCCTCATAGGCATAGGGACCGATACTCGTTACACTTGAAGGTATGACAGTACCTCTACTTGCACAAACCAATTTATTTGTTGCGGTTTCGATTATACCATTGCAATTATCTCTACTATCAAAAACTGGATGGTTTTCATCTACTCTAACTGTTTTAATATAACAACCGCCAAAGATACCACGTTCAATTACTCGAACACTTCTTGGTATGTTAAGTGAAACTGATGTCTCATTTAATTCAAAGCAACCACGGAAAGCGTTTCGTCCTATTTTAACTATGCTATTAGAAAGTATTATACTAGTTAAATTTTGGCAACCCGAAAAAGCTCCACTACCATATTCACTTTCAGCAGGTTTAAGCGTATCAACCACTTTGCCGTCATACATTCTTGGAATTACAACATCGCCTGTTATGTTTGAGTCTTTTGCCTTTACGTTATAGGTTTTATTGTTACTATTTAATGCAAATGTTAATTTTTCTGGCGTGGCAGTTTTTGTATATAAATTCATGCCGTCTGTAAGTTGTTTGTTGTAATCTGCACTATTAACAAGTTCCTCATCTAAAAACCAACCACAGCAATTTTCATCAGATATTGGCAATGTTGCTCTTCTTAAAATTGTGTTTGAGTCTAATGTTAAAGTAGAATTAAGAACCCCGTCAACATATAAGTTAATATCTACATTTGGATAATAATCGCCAAAAGTGTTGTTATCAACAACTGCTGTTCCACCAATTTTTAGTGTCGCCCCAGTTTCAACATATATTGAAGGAGAAAAAGTTGCACTATTGCCTGTTATTGTTCCGCCCTCGATTATGCATGTTCCGCCACTAGCTACATATATCGCTCCGCCATATCTTGCGGTACATCCTGTTATTGTTCCGCCCGTCATGGTAAACGTTGCACCATTTGATATATATATCGCTCCGCCATACTTTGTTGTATGGTTACTTATTGTTCCCTCACTCATTGTGAACCTTGCGTTCTCGTCCAAAAACATTGCTGAGCCTTTTTGGCTTACATCTGCATATTCTGCTCCTGTTT
>CATKXA010000051.1 GCA_949840475.1 uncultured Thermoanaerobacterales bacterium
GGGTTTATTTTAATAAATCCCTGTCCGCATTTTTTGTTCAGTTAACGCAGTTAGAAGTGTCAAACAATTCGCTTGCTATAGCGGGTTAGTTGGCGTTCTTGTGCTAGGCTCATAAAAAAATCCACGCAGGAGTTTTCGTCAGAACTCATGCCTTTTTTAGCTCGTTTTGCTTCCGCAAAACTTCACTTTTCTTTTGCATGGTTCTTCCTCTCCCTAAAATAAAAGGTACCCTTTTATTTTAGGGTACCCTTAATTTTATATGACTGTATGGATTTTTTTATAGAAACAACGCACAAGGCGTCAAATAACCCGCTCTAGGACATCATCCATTTATTCAAAGGTTCCCTAATAGCATATAAAATAACAACTAAAATAAGAATTGTAATAAAACCAATAATACCATTGATCAATGCTTTTTGCAACGTTGCCCTTTCTTTAGAGTCTTCAGCTTTGGCGAATTTCACGCCTATAATAACACCATATATAAGACCAAGAACCAAAACCACACCTATTGCGTATGGACCTATTGTTGAAATAGCGTCATAGAGTGGAGTTGTTGCTGATTCTGCTTGGCTTGAGCTTGCTAGCAAATTTATATAATTAGAAATATAAGTCAATGGCATAATAATTCCCCTTTTTTATATAATACATTCTTGCCAAAAATTTGTAAAGTATTTGCAGTATATTTAAAATAATTTTATATAGGGCTTTAAAATGATTGTTTTAATAGATAACAAAGTGTATAATTATTTTATTATATTTAATTGGAGTAAGTATGGCAGGCGAAAAGAAATTAAAAGATAAGATTATTAATTTTGTTTTGTGGGGAGTTATTGCCCTCGTTGTTTCATTTTTGGTAGGTTCATTACTCGCTACTTTATTTAGCGGCGAAGGTTTTAATTTCAAAAACTTTATCAACAACATATTTAATGGAACATCAACTTTTATCAGCATAATTATTTTTGCTATAGCTATGCTTTTTGTTATACTCACTTCTCCAAAAGAGAAAAGCGGCAAGCTTAAAGGTAAAGACCAAATGGAAAACCAACGTTTTTTAAGCGATAAAGAGCTAGACAAGAACTTTAAGCATTGTTATTTTAATGAGCTAAGCACATTCTCACACACAGGCGTACCATTTAGAGCTGTTTACAAAAACAAAAAAATTAAAATACATTTCACTCCAGACTGTCACACTCTTATAATCGGTGCTACTGGTACAGGTAAAACTGTTGCCTTCATCGAACCAGCAATACAAATCATTTCTTCTCTAAAGAATAAGCCTTCCCTATTTATTACTGACGCTAAAGGCGAACTATACTCACACCATAGCCAAAAACTTAAAGATAGTGGCTACAAACTAGAACTGCTAGACCTAACAGAGCCATACAACTCAATTCAATGGAACCCGCTAGAGCCTATTTACGATAACTGGCAAAAGCAACTACATTTAGAGGAAGAAATTTTAAAACACTCAAACGACCCTATCAAGAACTACAACTTTATAAAAGTTGGAGATATAAATACAGACGAATGGTACGAGTTTGACGGCAAAGCCTTTGCTACTTTAAAAGACGCATTACTTGAAGTTGAGGTTAACAAATCAAAACTACGCGACGAATGCTTTGAAAACTTAAAAGATATTGTATCTTCAATTTGTACTATTGAAAACGAAAAAGAAAAGAACTGGGAGCAAGGTGCACAAGACTATTTCCAAGCAGTGTTACTTGCCATGCTTGAAGACAGTGAAAACGAAGCCCTTGGCATGACAAAAGAGCGTTACAACTTCTTTAATGCATATAAAATTGCAATGAATAAAGAGGACGATTTTGAGATTGTTAAACAATACTTTGCAGGTCGTAACCCACTTTCAAAGACCCGCCAGCTCTCAGCCAACATTGTACAAACACAAGCAAAAACCACTCGTGACGGTTACATGAGTACTCTAAACACAAAGCTTGCCATGTTTGCAGATAGTGGTATTGGCTTCTTAACAGCTAAAAATGATGTAGACTTTTATAATATGGACGAACAGCCTACAGCATTCTTTATTAAAATACCAGACGAAAGAGCAACAAGGTATACCCTAGCCTCTGTATGTATATCACAAGCCTACAAGCAGTTTGTTGCAAAAGCACGTGCAAACGAAAAAACAAACAATGATAAAATGGCACACTTAAAACGTCCAGTCCTATATCTAATGGACGAGTTTGCCAACTTGCCTAAAGTTAACGAACTAGAAAAAATTATAACTGTTGCACGTTCACGTTGGATTTATCTAAACATGGCTATTCAGTCATATTCGCAGCTTCAAAACGTTTACGGAAAAGAAGTTTCAGATATCGTAAGAGGTAACTGTAAAGCAACAATTTATCTTGGTACTCCTGACCTTCTTACTCGTAAAGAGTTTTCTGAAGAGCTTGGTAGTTACACTATTGAAACAACAAGTAAAAGCAAGTCAGATAAAAAGAGCAAAGATGGTGGCGACGGTGCTTCCACAAACACACAACTACAAACTGTACCACTTATCTACCCTAGCGACCTTGATAAAATACCACTTGGCGAAAATATAACAAAAATCTTCCAAAGCTATCCAGTACGCTCACTTATCACACCATACTTTAAGTGTACTGACATTTATAAAATAGGAGCTTTCCAGCTTCCATTCATACCTGGTAGAAGACTTAACGAACAAGAAGTATTCTATGATATTAGAAAGAGAAACAAATTAGTGTTAACTTACGACGACGAATAGTTAATAAAAAAATAAAACCATATTCTAAAAGTGAATATGGTTTTTTCTTTTATTGGTATATATTCTGTCATTTCAAACCGCGAATTTACATCAAATCATTTGATTAATTATTTTCAATTTGATAATATTATATATATTATGAAAAAATATATTAAATATATATTCAGTGTTGTAATGATCTTAGCTATGTTTATAGCTAGTTTTTGTGTAGTGAATTTTGCAAACTATACCCGTGCACTTGCAGACGACGAGAACCAACCAACCTCTTCAATTTTTAATTATCTATCCATAACACAAGAAAACTACAAGTTTTCGGTCTCAGACTTTACAACTGATAGCATCAACAACCTACCCGGCGGAGCCATTTACACAAACAAAACTGTAACCATTAGTTTTAGCGAAAAGGTTTCTTCTTCTAGGATTACTGCAAACACCGAAATTTTAAATAGCACAACTGAAATTGACGGTAAAGCTTATTATGTGTTTGATATAGACAGTTTATCTGCTGATACTTGCAAAATAATTCATATCCTTCTATCTGCTGAGGGAGTAAGTTACGAACTGCACTTTTCACTTGTTCAAACTGTAAATAATTTCAAGTTCAAAAACGAAATTTATTGGCAATACTCATACCATGGCGATACTGAAACAGTAGTATCTCCTAGCAATAACCAAACATATAGTCCACTATCTTTGCATATCCCAAACGCTTCAGCAATAAACCCTATATATATTGACTTTGAGTATTGTGGCGAAAAGTTTTTAATCTATTTTGATGGCAACAACTACTATAATGGTCTTGATAACAGCTTCATTGATATGACGCACATGAAGTTTGACTTGTCTGGTACTTATAAAGTCAAAATTTACGATAAGACAAACCTCTATAATTTTGATGATAAAAACTTTATGGAATACAATTTCATAGTAAAGAATGATACCACTCCTATTGACGCGTTTTATATCATTGCCCACCTTGAAAATGGCGACTTGGTAGTAAACCACCAATTTACAAACACAAAAACTATTGTTAACTTTGTAAATATGTCAGACTACAACATCTATCCACTTATCGATAGAATTGTTGTAACTCAATACTTCCCAAACAACCAAGAACCAAAAACCACTGAATACTCGTCTTCGAACTCTACATTACCAAACTCTTTAAGCTTTAGCGAAGACGGAACATATAACATTAAGGTTTTGAGCAAAAATGGCGGAGCTATACTAAAAGAATTTGAATTTACTATAATAGAGAGCATCAGAAACTTCTTTTCTATAGACAATGAAATTTACGAACCAAAACCAACAGACCCATCAAACACTACCATTGTATATTCAATCAATAGACAAGTTCCATCTTCATACCACAACATTCATGGCACAACGAGTTACGCATTTATCGTCAAAATCGCTCGTTCAAACCCTAGTATTGACGGCGTTGCAAACAACAACAGGTCATCAAGCAATGTCACTTTAACAGTCAAAGGCGTAGGTAATATTATTGTCACAGTAACTTTTAATGGCAATGCAGTTATTGATAATAAAGTATACCAAAATTATGACCAACTCCCTACCTTTACCGAAGCTGGCAAATATGTTGTTAGAATCACCGACGAAATGGGTACAACGATAACTAAGACTTTTACAATCACTGTTAAAATCAATACAGCAGGTATTATTCTAATAGTTGTGGCTGCTTTGATGGTCACTCTGCTAATTGTTGTAATATTTGTTTCTAGGTCAAAAGTAAAAGTTAGATAAATAAAAAGAGCTTTTCGCTCTTTTTATTTTGCACAATATAGCGGCAAAAATTTTCATTAAAAAAGCAACCTATTGGTTGCTAGTTTTTTTATTCAGCTTTCTTTGTTTCTTTTTTAGCTGTTGCCTTTTTAGGTGCAGGCTTTTTTTCAGCTGGTTTTTCTTCTGCTTTTGCAGTTTTAGCTGTTGCAGTTTTAGAAGTAGCTTTTTTTGCAGTTGTTTTAGCAGCTTTTGGTGCTTCTGCCTTAACTTCTTCTTTTACTTCAGCTTTAACTTCTTTCACTTCTGCTTTTGCTGCTTTTACAGTGCTTTTAGTAGTTTTTGCTAAAGCAATATACATAGAATTGATTTCAGCCTTTTTACGGTCTGCTTTATTTTTATGAATAACGCCTCTTGTAACACTTTTATCTACTAAAGCAATAGTAGGAGCTAAAAGTGATTTAGCTTGTTCAAGCTCACCAGCATTAACAGCAGTCTTGAATTTTTTAAGACCAGTAGCTAGTTCTGATTTATAAGCTTTGTTAATAGCACGTCTTTTTTCGCTAACTTCTACTCTTTTTTTAGCTGATTTAATGTTTGGCATATTTATTACTCCTTAGAATTTAGTACGGCTATAATTCTAGCACACACTTAACCACTTTGCAAGTAAAATTTAAAAATATATTTACCTTTTTTACATTTTATTAATTTGATTTAAATACTTTAGCGTTTTTTGGTATTTTTTTATCTTATTATCACTTCCACTGCTCAAAATTATCTTGACCTCTCCTCTAGAGGTAGCATTAGTTAATCCCTTCATTTCCTTTAATACCTCATAAAGGTGCTTTGCTACTCCTTCATTGCCGTCAACCATGTCGACTTTAACAAGTTTTTTTAATGTGGTTTTAACAAAGCAATAGTGCGTGCAGCCTAAAACTATTTTGTCAATGTTCTTGTATTTTTTTAAAATGCTTCTTATTTTATCAGCATACATATTAATGTTTAACGGCTTATAGTCTATAACGGCTTTTTCAATATCTGAAGCCAAGGTACTGAAGCTATATGTATAAACTTTGCCACTTACACTTTTAACCAGTCTATGGTACTTTTCTTGCCTTGTAGTGGCAACTGTTGCAATTACCATAACCTCTTTAGTTTTGCTCGACAAAGTGGCTGGAACTATTGCAGGTTCTGTGCCAATTATTGGAATACTTAGCTGCTCTCTTAAATACGCACTTGCACATGTAGTAAGTGTGTTGCAAGCAAGCACAACGGCCTTAATATTGTAGCATTTCAATAGATTATCGAGGCTACTTTTTGCAAGTTTTTTTATCTCTTCTTCACTCTTGTTTCCATATGGACAATTAGCATCATCTGCAAAATACAAAAATCTTTCGTTTTTTAGCAGTTTTTGGGCTTCGCATAGTGTTGTTAAGCCACCGACACCGCTGTCATAAAACAAAATATATCCGTTATTCATAATATCAATTTACGCTTTGAAGCTAAAAATTGTGATAAAAAAAGAGGACTAAAATTTAGTCCTCTTTTTTATTTTCTTCATCTTCTTCGCCCTTGATATTTTCATTGAGCTTTTTATTTATAAACTTGCCTATCTCCTCGTCTTGGTCAGGCATATTTGACGTTATTTTAATCACTATCGCATTGATATCTGAGGCAGAAGCCTTGTTTCTGCTTACTTTTTGCAAATGCAAATAAATTAAATAATAAACGAATATGAATACAACCAAAATTATTGAAGTTATAAATACAGCAAGCTTTTTGTTATTCCAAAAACTATAGCTGCCCTGCATATTGTCTAATTTCTCTGCAAGTCCCATAAAATTATCATTACCAATTAAAGACAAAATAGAATTATAAACACTAACCAAATTGTCTGAAAAGCCTTTTACATTGCTTAAAATATAATCATAGTTATCATTCTTTGTTCCAGTAATATTTTGCTTACCTGCAAACTCGGTAAAATCAGCAGTTAACGGCTTTTGATAGTCGCCACTTGTGTAGTTTATAATGTTAATGCCTCGTTTTTGCAATATCGCATGGTCACCTTCAATCCCTATATGAGTATAGCTTAAGCCACTAGGACTTGGCAGTTGATATTTGACTAGATTGTTAAGAGGTAAGAAACTTATACTGTTATTAGTATTTAACACATCAAAAAGATTATAATGACCTTTTGACAAAAACTCGCCCATATACACATAGTTGCCTGCCCCAAGACCAATTCTGTCTAAGTTTAGCATTAAAAGTATATTGTCTTTATCAGCTTCACTAATGCCACCACTATAATATTTTGAGCCAGCATAGTTATTGTGACCAGCACCAAAAAAGACAATTTCTATATCAAAACCAAACTCAACATCAGCTTGCGATATATAGCTTGCAATAGCAAGAAGTGTTGCAACGCTTGCCGCGTTGTCGTTGACGCCTTCTTTGCCTAAACTGTTAGCACTAGAATACTCGCCATTTGACGCAGGAGCATATAAACTATCATAATGCGTGGACAATATTACCTTTTTATTACTAGCAACATTGGAACGTTTGGTAAATATAACATTCTGCGATGTGTTTGTGTTTCCAGTATAAATATTCTCAAACTCAAAGTATTCAAGCCCATCAACAGTTGAAGCGTTGTTTTTTGCCTCTAAGCCATATTCTGCCAGTTT
>CATKXA010000052.1 GCA_949840475.1 uncultured Thermoanaerobacterales bacterium
AACGTACAAACTATTTTTGTTTTTCTCATAATTTTACTCCAACATTAGTATATGTTAATTATAATCATTTTGAAATTCCTTGTAAAGAAAAAGCTCGCCACATTCTGGCGAGTTTTTTCTATTTACCACCTTGGTCAAAATATGCAGTTGGGTCAACAAGTTTATCTTTTTCATAAAGTTCAAAGTGTAGATGTGGACCGTCCGCTTTCTCTGTTAGATTGCTAGATACTGTTCCTATCTCTTGTCCTGTTTTAACGGTGTCGCCTTTACTTACCAAAGCTTCTTCGCCTAAACACTTATAAACTGTTTTTAGATTATTTGAATGCTTGATAGTTATGATTGTTCCGTCCATCATAGAGTGTTCAACATTCTCTACAGTACCCTCATATACAGCCCTTACCTTTGTTCCCTCTGGTGCTTTATAGTCAAGAGCTTGATGTGTTTGCCAAAAACCTGATGTCTTGTCTTCAAGCAAGTGGTCTTCTGCATAACCTTTAGAGAACTCTTTGCCTTCGATTGGAGATACAAATGTTATAACCTCTGTGCTTGTAACAGGTTCACTTGGCTTTTCCTCTTCCCCTTGGTCGCCATAGTATGTTAGTGCTGTGATGCTTATCATTGTAAGGACGAGTATGACGCATACAGACACTGCCATAGCATAAGCATTACGTTTGAAAAAATGTTTTAATCTTTTAAGTATATTATTTGATTTCATAATAACCTCCGTTTTGTTGCTATAATCTTTTACATGTTTTTTTTGTTTTATACATTTTTCACAAACTTTTAATAACTTCCGTAAATTATTGGGCTGCCAACAACTGTCGTCTGGTTGTAGCACGCTATCTGTACATTTGCACTTTTGCCGTCAATAGAGTATTTCAAAAGTGGACTGCTACCTTCAATTATGTATCGTTCTCCTACGTAATATTTTTTTAAATTAGTTAAAGCTAGCTTTTCACATAGCTTGTTCAAATTCAGTAAGTCTTGAGCCAGCCAAACACACTCGCCAACAACCTCTCCGTTTCTGATATAGTTAACAAATTTACCAGCTGTCCCTTTTTCAACCAAAAAGCCTAAATTGTTTGTACTTTGCATATTTTCACTAATTTCAAAGTTTGCGTTTATGGCATCTGTTTTTGTTAAAAGAGAAAACAAGCCACCATTTGCAAGTAGTAATGCTAGTGCAAATGAAACTATAAAAAAGAATACTTTGATAAAGCTCTTCATAAAAAAATCACCTTCTAACAGAAGATGATTGACAGTTTTTAAAAAAATAAACTTACAATAACTTATCTAAGTAACCATACATGCAAATTAAGTGTAAACCAGTAGGTTTATAAAGTAAATCAACACTAAGTCCAACGCTTTTTTCTATTAGCATAGCATCAAGCCTGTTTTTTGCTAGCACATTTGTTGTTATACTGAGCGATGATTGCAAATAAAACAAGTTCGCAAATTCCAAGTTAATCTGCCTAGAGATATAGGGATAGTAATTATTAAATCGGGCAAATATCTCGCTGTCGCCACAAAGAAGATTGCTAGGAGCTAATCTTTTAATTACCTCTGACGGCTTTACATTTAAAAACTCACTTAGACTGGCTATGTGCTTATTAATGTTATAACTACCTTTGGCAGGTGTGGTTTTAAAAAAGTTGCAATATGCGTTAACAATAATCTTGCTTGCAAAACTAGACAACTCTAAAAAGTCTGAGTTTATCCTTTTTGTATTTAGTAAATCCACCAATGCTTTTTCGCCGCCAAAGAAATACTTGGTTTGCTCAAAAAAAGACATTGATTGCCCAAGCCGAATAAGCGTCCAAATGTTTTTTATGTTTTGGTCACTCATGCTTGCCTTTTTAAAGTTTTTATATTCGTCTAAAATGCTATTAAAATTATCAATAAGCCTTGGGCAATGCTCAGTTTTAAAAACAAGGCTTGCTATTTCATTGTCAATTTTAGCTATATATTTTGAAGCTATATAATGGCTTTGAAAAACATTATATTTGTTGACCACAGTGCAAACATATATCTCTTTAGGCTCTTTTGCTTTATAGAAATCAAAAACAACTCCGTCAAAGAGCCTAGAAAAACAAGAAAAAGTATAATCAGTAAAATTGTAAATGGGAAAGATGAACAAATCAGATTGATAGCAATAAGAATAATACTTAGCAATACTTATCAGTTCGTCTGAGCCAATGGCAACTACTAAATCTTGCCCTTTATCTTCAAGCTTATCACATAACGCTAGCGTAGCACTTGCATTCGGCATAAAAATAGTACTTAGCGTTTTACTTGAATTTATGCTTTGCTTTAAATTTATCGCAAGGTCGTTATCATTATTACAAAGCACCAAAATATGCTTATAGTCACTCTTGTTTATTGTGTCTATAAGCTCTAAAAAGGCATCTGGTTTTACAACAATATTTGTTGTGCGTAAAAAATGTTTTTTACCACAAACACAATCTAAATACTCCTCAGTTTGTTCCATATAAAAAATAATAGCACGCAAAATATAACTTTTTGCGTGCACATTATTTATGTTTTTGTAAAATGAATAAACTTTTTGATAAAAGTTGTATAACTTATGCAATATTAGTGCTATCTGAGGCTAATTGCTTCTTGTTCTCTTTTCTTGTTTTTGCCATTCTACTAATGCTATCAATAGTTGAAACAATGAAGCCTTGAACTATTGTAAAGTAGTAAGTCAAGAACCTCCAAGCAAGCAATCCCCAAACAATATTAGTTGAGCCTATCATTGAATAAACACCAAACATTGCTATAAATGAAAACTCCATCATTCCCGTTCCACCAGGCAAAGGCACAACAACTGCAGCCATTTGGCAGATTATAAACTTTGTAATACAAATTAAAAGTAATAACAATGCAGATGAAACACTTGTAGGATATGACGCTGTAAACGCCATCACGACTGTAAATGGTATTGCAAAATAGCTAAGGACCTCAATTAGAGCAAAGAATATACATGCAAACAATGTTGCTTTGTTTTTTCTTAAATAAGAGATTGAAGATTGGTACTCAAGTACTGTCTTCATTATTTTATTGTAGCTTTTACGATAGTCTTTAACTATTCTTAGTTGGTATCCTACTTTTACAATCCAACGAACAAGCGACCTACCAACTATCTTACCACTACCAATCAAAATAAATATAAGACTTGAAAGTGCTGTAAAGATTATGCCAATAAATGCAAAGATTTTTAGCAAAGTCAACAACAAACCATTTAGTGGCGAAACACCAGACAAGAAAGGAATACCAACAATGTAAAATAATAAAATGATTATTGTGTATACAATATTATAAATTATAAGCTTGATGATTGGAATACTTGTAGCCACGCCAGGAGATATACCTGCTCTTGTTAAATTCAAGATTTGCGAAGGTTGCCCACCAACAGAGAATGGCGTTATTGCGTCAAAATATTTACCAACAGAACTTACCTTGTATGCCGTCAAAAATTTCTTTTTTCCAGTTGAACGCTTAATTAAACAATAGAAAATCATAGTGTCGGCAAAGAAAATAATTGCGAATAGAACTACTCCACCAAGTAACCACCACATTCTATCGCCCTGTTCTTTAATGATATCAAGAAGTGGAACACCATTGGCTTCTTTTAAACAAGCATTGATAATAAAACCAAGCACTGCAATATTGATAATCAAGAATATTAAGTTAGTTATAATACTCTTTTTCTTCTTTTTAGGCTTATCAGACTCAATAGCCTCTTTTAATCTTTCACGAGCTACTGATACATCAATGATAGCATCGCCAGCATCTGATTCAAACATATTGATTTGACCTTCGCTGATTTTATTTTGAGTATCTTTTAAGTCTGCCTCTTTTCCCGCAGGCAAAGTAGGCACTTTGTTTTTTTCAACAGTCCCCTCGATTATTAGTTGCTCAGTTTGTTCTATTTTTTTCTTCGTCACTGACTTTACCTTTTTTCAATTTTATATTATTAAAAAAAACCTGTCAAACAAATATAAACCATTTACGCTACTTTGATTATTTCTAATTATTTTGTATATAAACAAAAGGAGCTGTAATTAACCAATAAACAATAAAATATTACCTTAAATAAGAAAAAAGCCAACTTAGAGTTGGCTTTTATATTTAAAAGAATTACTTATTTTCATCTGTACCGTTTTTCTTTGAAGCTTTAGCTTCCTCAACGATTTTAGCAGCTTCCTCTGCATCTTCAATAACTTTAACTTCAGTTGTAGTTACAGGAGCATTGTCGTCAAAGAACTTACCGTTTGCAATTAGCTCTTCAAGCTCTTTAACTTCATCGTTATATCTCTTTTGCTCTTTTTCTAGATACTCTTTAAGCTTAACATTGTGCTCATATTTCTCTTTGTTTTCACGAACATAATTGTTTGCATCTTCAATACTAGCTTTAAGCTCAGCGATATGTGCTGTTAGCTCTTCTTGGCGAGCTTTTTTATCTGCATCAACATTTTTAATGTCTGTTACAGAGTACATTAGAAGGTTAAGGTTTGTAAGCTCCAATGCTTTTTTATCAAGCATCTTTTGGTTACGGTCTTTTCTTCTGATAGTTCTTTCATATTTCAAAATAGCACGATTAGTCTTATCTAAGTCACGCTCAATTTTTACTTGGCTCTCTTTGATTTTTTCAAGTCTAACTCTATAATCGAATTCTGGACCACCTTTTTCAACAGTGTTGTTAATGATGATAGTTGTTGGAACTGATTCCTCTTTAACCTCTTCTTTTTCTTCAACAACTTCAGGTATAACCTCTTCCTCAACAACTTCTACAACTGGCTCAGCCTTAACTTCTTCCTCAGCAGGTTGTTTTTGAGAAGTTGCAGCTTCTAGTTTAGCAAGCATTTGGTCAAGATCGATTTCGTTAACCTCTTCAGCTTCCTCTTCTTGTTTTTCTTCTAAGATCTTGTTAGCACTCTTTTGTTTTTTGCAAGCTTCAACTATAAAAGCAATAGTGAAAGCAACAGCCAAACATACGCTAAGTGCAATTAAACAAACAAACACCTTTGCTGAAACTGATAGATTTTGTAAAGTTTCAATTAAATTACTCATAAGCTTCTCCTTGTATATCTTTATTTTTTTGTAGCATAGCCACCTTAATATTTGGTGGAGGCGGTGGGAATCGAACCCACGTCCAAATAAATTTCCAAATACCCTTCTCCGTGCTAAAGTTGACTATTAAAATTTCGCTTTTGGTCTAAAGCCAACCAAATCCCAAAAGCTATTTTAAGTTTAAATAAAACAGTTGGCTCAACTTAAAAGAACTACCAAGTGTTTCTTACTTTAGTCTAACAAGCAAAGCTTCACAGTAAGCTTAAAACTTTGCCCGTGTGCCTTAAGTTAGGCAGCAAGTGCTAATTTGTTATCAGCATTTATTGTTTGTTACCTTTTAAAGACACGGCAACCACGTCTAGCACGCTTCTAGCATTCACAAATATTACCTGTCGAAACCTGTACGCCCCCGCATGCATCACATGAAACAGGGTAACAGGCAAAAGTGCAGTTTGGCTATTTTAAGTTCTTAATATCACGCTGTTGCTCTTTAGCTATGTCCTTCTCTTTTAAAGACTGCTTTTTATCATAAAGATGTTTACCTTTAGCTAGTGCTAATTCTATTTTGACAAGTCCACCCTCAAAATATGCTTTTAATGGGATTAATGTGTAACTTTTGTCCTTAACTTTTCGCTCTAGCCTAAGTATTTCACTCTTATGGAGCAATAGCTTGCGGCTTCGCCTTGTATCAACTTTAAAAGCTGAAGTCTTTTCGTAGCATGGGATATTTGCATTTATCAAATAAACTTCGCCGTCTTTTATGTGGGCGTAACTATCTGATAAAGTTAAATGCCCAAGTCTTAACGACTTCACTTCTGAGCCAATCAAAGCTATTCCGCATTCATATTTTTCTTCTATAAAATATTCAAAGTACGCTTTTCTATTAACTGCTATTTCCTTCATATTTGCTCCTTGATTATAACACATAGTTTTTGACATTTCAAGATTCTTTTTGAATTTTTTTTGAAAAATCGCACTTTTTTCAATAAAAAACACGCGTTTTTTTAGCCAACTTGCGTTTTTTGACAAATTTTCACTATTTATTCTTCTTGCAAATTTTCTTTTGCAAGCTCAAAATCTATGTGCCTTGCAGACACATCTACACTTGTAACTTTTACCTTTAACCTGTCCCCAAGCATGAACTTATTTTGCTTGCCGATAAGAGTAAACCTTTGAGCATCAAAAATATATCTGTCTTTTGGAAGATACTCTCTATAGATATATCCCTCAATCGTATTATCTAGTTCAACAAAAATTCCACCTTCAGTTATGCCGCTGATATTGCCTTCAAACTCTTGTCCAATCTTGTCTACCATGTACTCAGCTTTCTTTAAATCGTCAACAGCTCTCTCTGCTTCATCAGCATTCCTCTCTGTTAAACTTGATTGCTCACTTGCCTCTTCAACGAAGTTTTCTAAAGCCCTCATATTATTCGCATTAAGCATGCCTTTTAAATAAAGCTTCAAAATCCTGTGTATAACAAGGTCTGGATACCTTCTAATTGGAGATGTAAAATGACAATAATTGTCAAGAGCTAAACCAAAGTGCCCAAGGTTCTCTGGTGCATACCTCGCCTTTTGCATACTCCTTAGCATTACATTAGACACTATTGCACTATATGGCTCATTCTTAACATCATTTAAAATGTTTTGAAAATCCATTGGCTCATAGCCTTCGTTTGCGAAGCCTCCAAACCTTAATCCAAAGTTAGAAATAAATGTTTTAAAGGCCTTAACTCTGTCAGGCGAAGGATATTCATGCACACGATAAACAAATGGCAACTTCTTGTCCTGGCTAAATTTTGCAATTACTTCGTTTGTAACCACCATAAATTGCTCAATTAGCCTATCTGAGAGATTTCTTGGCTTTCTAACAATTTCAGTTATCGCACCCTCTTCGTCTACATTGATTTGAGTTTCATGCAAGTCAAAGTCAAGTTGCCCCGCATCATTACGCCTCTTTAAAAGCAGTTTTGCAAGCTCTGCCATATCTTCAAGCATTGGCACTACTTCTTTGTACTGCTCTCTTAAAGCTTTATCTCCGTCAAAAATCTTAGTTACGTTTGTGTATGTCATTCTGTAGTTTGAACGAATAACACCT
>CATKXA010000053.1 GCA_949840475.1 uncultured Thermoanaerobacterales bacterium
AAAGTAAAACTGAGATAGCAAAAAAGCTGACGTCAAAGGCTAAGTCTATAGAAAAAACAGCATCTAAAGCATCTGGTAAGAAGGTTAAGCAGCAAAGAAAAAAGTAGGCAAAAGCCTACTTTTATTATTTGGTGCGAGGGAAGGGATTTGAACCCTCACGACTCTCATCACTTGCCCCTTAAACAAGCGCGTCTGCCATTCCGCCACCCTCGCAAATGTATATTTATATTATAATTACATGCATTAACTTTGTAAAGTAAACAATTAAATTTATTTGTAAAAGTGTCTATTTTTTTATTAAAATATGTTTGACAAGTCACACGTAAGGGTATATATTAATAGTAGAGTTTGACTAACTTTGACCTTTAACATCAAAGAAAGTCAAAGTTATAACCGATAAGGGAGAAAGCTATGGCTAATATTAGTGATATTATTGAGCAATTTATTCTAAAGACAATAGGCGATGATGATAGCGTAGATATTTCTAGAAACGAACTTGCTAGTTTCTTTTCTTGTGCTCCAAGCCAGATTAACTATGTGCTTGAAACTAGATTTACAGTTGACAGAGGCTTTATTAAAGAAAGTAGACGTGGTGGTGGTGGATATATAAAGATTAGTAAAATCAATCTTGAAGACGATAACTACATCAATTCATTGATATTTGAAAGTGTAGGAGAGCAATTATCATACAAACGCTTGTGTCAAATTTTAGATAAGCTTGAAAATCAAAAGATTATATCGGCCAAAGAAAAAGATATTATCAACAGTGCACTTAGTGAGCAATCACTTGCTATGCCATTTACCATTAAAGATGATATTAGGGCAAAGGCTTTTAAGAACGTGCTTGCAACGCTTCTTAGAGCAAAGGAGGATAAGTAATGTTTGATACTCCTTTTGATAGTGTTGCTAATGCGTTGACAAAGCTTGGGCTTGAGCTTGCAGAAGACACATTTTCAAGGCAGCAAGAGATATACTGCAAACGATGCAGAACTTCTTTATCTGATTTTTTGGATACTGGTTTTGTTGGTTGTTCTAAGTGTTATGACACATTCTTGCCATATGCAAAAGATATGGCTTTAGAAATTCATGGAAAGTGTAATCACATAGGAAAAATGCCAAAGGCAGAATCAACCTTTGCAGTGAAGAAACGTGAGCTTGAAAGACTTATTAGTGAAAAGCAAAGAGCTGTTAGCGAAGAAAACTATATTTTAGCTGATGAACTTAAGCATAAAATTGATAAGCTAAGGGAGGAGATTAAATGATAGACATTAGTTCAATAGTAATTTCTTCTAGAATTAGGCTTGCAAGGTCACTAAATGATTATATTTTCCCCGGAATGCTTTCAGGCGAGGCTGGATACAAAGTAATTAAACAAGTAGCGGACGTTGTTTTGCCACTTGGCGATTATAAAGTGTTTACGATGCAACAGTTGCCAGCTTTAGATGCTGAGGTAATGCAAGAAAAACATTTAATTTCTAAAAATTTGCTTGAAAATAAGGATTATGGTGCTGTAATCCTTAGTGATAACCAGTCGGTAAGCATTATGGTAAATGAAGAAGACCATATTAGAGCTCAATGTTTTTTAAAGGGGCTTTCGCTAAAGCAAGCTTATGACACTTTAGAGCCAATCGATAATGCACTTATAAATAAGTTAAATGTAGCTTTTGATAGTTCACTTGGTTTTTTAAATAGCTGTATAACAAATGTCGGTACTGGTATGCGAGCTTCAGTAATGCTATTTTTACCAGCATTAACGCTTAGCAGTGAAATCGGTAAAATCATAAACTTGCTTTCAAACCAAGGCTTGACTGTAAGAGGTGTCTTTGGAGAGGGTAGCGAAGCTCAAGGCTATATGTATCAAATCTCTAACGCGAGAAGTTTAGGGGTTAGTGAAAGTGAAATAATTAGTAAAGTAACTAATTATGCTCTAAAGGTATGTGAGTACGAAATGCAAGCTAGAAAGAGGCTTGTAGAGAACGATGAAATCACAATTAAAGACAGAGTGTTTAGAGCATGGGGAATACTTACAAACGCGTATTCACTCTCTGCAAATGAGTTTATGAAGTATGCAGGAGAAGTGAAAATTGGTATAGCACTAGGATTTATTAAACTTAAAGATAATACGTTAATCGATAGACTACTTTTTGATGCTCTTCCTAGTTCTTTAACCAAGATAGCAAACCAAGAAGCCTTGAACGAAACTGAAGAAAGACTAACAAGAGCTAGCTTCGTTTCTAAGACTTTAAAGACTGCAAGGATAAAGTAAAAAACGCAAAAATAGCATAAATGTCTACTAAAACAGTGTAAAAAATGGCAATTTTAACGATATTTTTAAAAATGGAGATAAAATTATGGTTAATTATTCAATGACAAATAACGTAAAAAAAGCATTGCAAAGTTCAGCAAATTTAGCTTATACATTGGGAGATACCCAAGTGGGAACTGAGCACCTTTTGTATGGACTTGCAAGTGTTGCTGGTTGTGTTGCGAGTGAGCTTTTAAATGCTTACGGTGCATCAGCAAAGGCTATTAGTACTATTATAAAAAGAAACAAACCATCAGCAAAAACTTTTGTTGGGGAAGTTGCTTTAGAGTATACACCAAGGGTTAAGGATATTATCCGTATGGCATCAGCAATTTGCTATGAGGCTGGTGTTGGCTATATTGTTACTGAACACATGCTTTATGCACTCTTGCTTGATTCTGGCTCTATGGCTGTGAATATTTTAAGCCAGGGTTTATCTGTTGATGTTAACGCTCTAAAAGCTCAGACATTAGCATTAATTAATGGTAATGAAGTATCAGTTAACGAGCCTTCAAATGCTTTTGATGCTCAAAAAAATACCAAGCAAAAGACTGATATAAATGCATCATTGCCTGAAGAGTTAAAAGACATGGGTATAGACATGACTGCTAGAGCTAGGCTTGGTAAAATGGATCCAATTATAGGTAGAGAAAAAGAAACAGCTAGAATTATTGAAATACTTTGCCGAAAGACCAAAAACAATCCAGTTTTGATCGGCGAGGCTGGCGTTGGTAAGTCTGCTGTAGTTGAAGGCTTGGCTCAAGCCATTGTTAAGGGCGATGTCCCTGAACTTTTAAAGGATAAAACTATATTTTCTTTAGAGATTGGTTCGCTAATGGCGGGAACAAAATATCGCGGTAGCATGGAAGAAAAGCTAAAGAAAGCTATTGAAACTATTATATCTCAAAAAAATATTATAGTATTTATTGATGAGATTCATATGTTGGCACAGGCTGGAAGCAAAGAGGGCGAGGTTAGCCCTTCAGATATGCTAAAACCATATCTTGCTAGAGGCGAAATGCAGACGATTGGTGCAACCACTACTGATGAATACCGCAAGTTTATTGAAAAAGACAAGGCGTTAGAGCGTAGATTCCAACCAATCACTGTTGATCAGCCAACAGAAGAAGATACGATTAAGATACTTAAAGGTATTAAAGACTCATACGAAGCTTTCCATAAAGTGAAAATTACTGATGAAGCTATTGAAGCTGCCGTGAATTTATCTGTTAGGTATATTATGGATAGAAGCTTGCCGGATAAAGCAATCGATTTGATTGATGAGGCGTGCAGCCACGCAAAAGTAGGTGCGTCTATTGCTTCTCCAAAGCTGAAAGAGCTTGAAGCTAAGCTTAGAGAGCTAGAACTACAAAAAGAAGAGGCTAAGAGAACCGAAAACTTTGAGGGGGCTAAAATATATAAAGAACAAGCAGACCAAACCCGTGAAAAAATTGAAAAGCTTAGAGCGGACTGGGATAACTCAAAGCAGTCGCAAGTAAGCACAATTAGCGAGGCAGACATAGCAAGAGTGGTTTCTAGCTGGACTAAAATACCAGTTACTAAGCTTACAGAGAGTGAAAAAGACAAGCTTATGAACCTTGAAAATATCTTACATAAGCGTGTCGTTGGGCAAGATGAGGCAATTAAAGCTGTATCAAAAGCAATACGCCGTGCGAGAGCTGGGCTTAAAGACCCTAAACGTCCTATAGGTTCATTTATATTCCTTGGTCCTACTGGTGTTGGTAAAACTGAGCTAACCAAGGCACTAGCTGAGGCTATGTTTGATGATGAAAACACTGTTATTAGACTAGATATGAGTGAATATATGGAATCGCATTCAGTTGCTAAGCTCATTGGTGCACCTCCGGGCTACGTTGGTCATGACGATGGTGGTCAACTAACTGAGCAGGTTAGAAGAAAGCCATATAGTGTTGTATTATTTGACGAGATTGAAAAAGCACACCCTGATGTTTTCAATATTTTGTTGCAAGTGCTTGATGACGGTAGGCTTACAGACAGCCAAGGTAGAACTGTCAACTTCAAAAACACTGTAATTATTTTAACAAGTAACGTTGGTGTTAGTGATTTGCCTAAGAAAAACGCTTCATTTGGGTTTGCCGAAGAAACAGAAGAGAAAAACAAAGATACAATAAAAGAGCATTTAACAAACGCTCTTCAAAAGAAATTTAAGCCAGAATTTTTGAATAGAATAGACGTGACTATAATCTTTGATTACTTAAACAGAGAAGATATTGTTAAAATTGCCAACATTATGGTTGCGAACCTTAACAAAAAGCTTGCACCTAAGAAAATTACTTTGAGCTTTACTAATGGGGCAATGCAACAAATTTTTGAAAAAGGCTATAGTGAAGAGTATGGTGCAAGACCACTAAAAAGATATATTGAGCAAAACATTGAGGACAATCTAGCAGAGGAGATATTGCTTGGTAATGTTAAAGAGAATAGTGAAGTAGTTGTTTCATTTAAGGACGGCAAATTTACATTCAAATCCAAATCTGAAGAATAAAAAACCACCAATTTTGGTGGTTTTTTTTATTGTTACATTGTGGTTTCAATTATACCGAAGTCGCCATCATCTCTGCGATAAACAACATTGACATTTTGAGTCTTTTCATTCAAGAATACATAAAAACTATTGTCTACAAGATCAAGTTGTTCAATAGCTTCACTTTCGCTCATAGGGTATAGCTCAAATTTCTTACGTTTAGAAATTTTTGGCTTTTTGAAAGTTGGAAGTTCATCGAAAAATAGTAGGTCAGAAGCATCAATAAGATTAACTTTTTTAATTGATGAGAGTTTGTCTTGATGCTTAACAATTTGTCTTTCTATCTTAGACAAGCAGATATCAAGGTTTGCATACATGTTGTCTGACTCAACTTCGCTTCTAACAAACAAGCCTTTTGCTTGGATAGAAATCTCTAGTTTATAAGTATTATCTCTTCTTGAAGATAAAACCACTTTGCAAACAGCGTCTTTGCCTAAAAATTTGTCAAAGCGAGCGACTTTTTTTTCAATCAAGTCCAAAAGTTTTTCCTTTGCGTTATAAGAGCGTTCTAAAATTTCAATTTTCATAAAATAAATCTCCTTATGAATTTATAGTACACTTATTATAACACTTTAATAACTTTTTACAAACACATTTATATCCTTTTTTTATAAAGATTTATCAAATTATTTATCCAAACTTCGTTTGGCTTTTCCATTGAAATTTCTGTTTTATTGTCTGATTCAGATATTATAGGGGTAAGGTAAATCACAATTCCAACACGGGTAGAGCCTGGCATTACTGATTGATAAAAGTTTATGCTGTCGGCGTAGCCATTTTTATATACGAGAAGTGTAACTTCGCCGAATGGGCGTTCTAGTGATATGTCGAAATTACTATTTCTTATTATAGGTACTTCTATCATGCTAGTTTTGCCGTATTTGTCTGTATTTTCATAGTGTCTTGTTTCTATTACACACACGGTGGCCCCGTCGATTTGTCTGTTGGAATTGCTCTCTAACACCTGTACAACAATCTTACCGCTTTGACTAGCAGTACTTGCGTAAATTGCGTTGTCTTTAAAAGAGAACACAAGCAAAGACAATAAACTGATTGCGTTAAGCAGTATTAAAGCTATAACCATACATGAGAAAATAATTTTGTTTTTCATGCTAAAATATATGCTCAAAAAACTTTTTTATTTTTGCTATTTGGTGTATATTGTTAATATGACAAAAAAATCAATAAAATTTAATAATGCGTGCTTTGGTTATTACAAACGACCACTGTGTCTTGTTGATTTAAATTTTGAACTTACAAGTGGACGTATTTATACATTGCTTGGAATAGAGGGTAGTGGTAAAACTGCTCTTTTAAGATTGCTTAGCGGGCTTGAAAATCAGTATGCTGGCTCTATACTATTAAATGGCAAAGAACTTAGCACTTTAGGTTTAAAGGATAGAAATATTTCTTATTTGCCGAGTGAGCCTGTTGTACTTTTAAATAAATCTATTAAACAAAACATCGATTACTTATGTGCTGTAGAAAACAAAGAGCTTTTAAGTGAACAAGAGCTACAATTTATAATGCAAAAGTTTATGCTAAATATAAATGTAAATCTCAAACTAAAAAAATTGAGTGATGAGGATTTGGTTGTATTTACTTTAATGCGAAGCTATATAAAAAACGCAAAAACAGTGCTTATCGATGATTTTTTTGTTAAAAAAAGCTTGTTTTACTCTAAAAAACTTAAAAATGCTCTAGGCTTGCTGTTAGAAGATATTAGTGATAAGATTGTGGTTGTTGCAGTGGCAAATGCTTTATCTTTTGATAATTATAAGCAATTTGGAGAGAGTAAAATTATTTATTTGAGCTTTGGTAAAGCCTATTTATTTGATAAAATTAGTGATATCATAAACCAGCCGCTCGACTTTGGTGTTAGTAATTATTTTGAAAGCTCGGTAAAAGATTTGTATTTAACTAGGACTGATAGTGGCTATTATTTGCAAGAAATTGTTGAGAAACCTATAAATAAGAAAAAGCAAGTGGTGTATAACATAATTAGGCAAATAAAGATTGACGAATTTGAGCTATACAAAGAATCTTTGAATTTTGACGAAAAAATCAAAGTCAAACTTGTGGCTTTTGAAACAATAGATTTTGGTAAGTTATCTGATAGTCAAATAAATGACAAGCTAAAAGAGGGCAGTTTGCATT
>CATKXA010000054.1 GCA_949840475.1 uncultured Thermoanaerobacterales bacterium
ATTTAAGTTATCCATATCAATAAGCCTATCGATCACTTCCGCTGTGTAAACACGCTTAGCATCAGCAACACTCATAGTTTTACGCTTTCTACGCTTTGGCATCATGTTGCCTAATACATCGCCAAGATTGATTTCCATGCCAGGCATTAATGGCATAGACTTTGGCTCTTCAACAACCTCAATCTCGATTATTTCTTTATCGAACTTCTCAGTCAATAACTCACGAGATAAAATATCTCTTATTTCTTCATCGCTTTTACCAGCATATAAATCACGTTTTGAAGCATACATAACATTTACTAAACGTGAGATGGCGGCTTGTTCTGCCTTATCTTTAACTTCATTTATTCTCTCACTCTTAACAAGCAAGATTGAAGCTTCAACAAGGTCACGAACCATTGACTCAACATCTCTACCAACGTATCCAACCTCAGTAAACTTTGTTGCCTCCACTTTAACAAAAGGAGCTTTAACAAGTTTTGCAAGACGCCTAGCAATCTCAGTTTTACCAACACCTGTTGGACCTTTCATTATAATATTTTTAGGAGTGATTTCATCTCTGATACTTTTAGGTAGTTTGCTCCTACGATATCTGTTTCTAAGTGCTATAGCTACAGCTTTTTTAGCACTGTTTTGACCAATGATATATTTATCAAGCTCGCTAACAATCTGTTTTGGTGACTCGTTCATACTACACCTCCTCAATAGTCAAATTGCCGTTTGTGAAAACACAAATGTCCCCAGCAATTTTCATGGCATTTTCTGCAATCTCTCTTGCACTCATGTTAGTGTGTTGTTTTAAAGCTCTTGCAGCAGCAAGTGCATAGTTACCACCACTACCAATAGCACAAATACCGTCGTCTGGGCTGATAACATCGCCAACACCAGAGATTATAAACATATTTTCCTTGTTTGAAGCAATCATGAGAGCATCAAGCTGACGAAGCCCCTTGTCGCTTCTCCAAAGCTGTGCAAGCTCAACCGCTGCACGCATCAAGTTACCAGAATACTTTTGTAGCATTTTTTCAAATTTTTCCATTAGTGTAAATGCATCTGCAGTTGCTCCCGCAAAGCCAACTACAACTTGGTCATTAAAAATTCTTTTAACCTTTTTAGCTGTGCCTTTCATTATAACCTGCTCGCCCATTGTAACTTGACCATCGCCAGCTACAACAAACTTACCGTCTTTTTCAACACCTATAATCGTTGTTCCTCTAAATCCCATCAAAATACATCTCCTTTAGCTTTTTTGTATTTAAAATAGCCCTTTTTGCATATTCTTCCTTGCGTTTTTGCTTGTCTTTAATTATTTCGTCAAGAGGCTCGAGTATTCCAAAATTTGCATTCATAGGCTGAAAATTCTCATTTTCAGTACTAATATAATTACACAAAGCACCAATGATAGTCAAATTATTAAACTGGATTTTTGATTTTCCATTTAGCTTTCTAGCCATAGCTACTCCCGCAATAAGCCCACTCATGATGCTCTCAACATAGCCCTCAACCCCTGTTATTTGACCAGCAAAGTAAATATTTTCATGCTCTTTCATATTAAAGTTTGAATCAAGAAGCTTTGGAGAGTTTATAAAAGTGTTTGCATGCATAACACCATACTTCACAAATTCGGCATTTTCAAGAGCAGGAATCATAGAAAAAACCCGTTTTTGCTCGCCATATGTTAAATTGGTTTGAAAGCCAACAAGATTATACAAATCCCCGGCAGAATTTTCACGCCTTAGCTGAACAACAGCAAAAGGTCTTTTGCCATCATTATCAAGAAGCCCCACTGGTCGAAGTGGCCCAAACCTGAGAGTATCTACTCCTCGGCTTGCCATAACTTCAATAGGCATACAGCCCTCAAAAATATCTGCCTTTTCAAACTCATGCAAAGTGGCTTTTTTTGCGTTCA
This sequence comes from uncultured Thermoanaerobacterales bacterium, assembly GCA_949840475.1. Lineage (GTDB taxonomy): Bacteria > Bacillota > Clostridia > Christensenellales > UBA1242 > UMGS2069. Next base: position 1,910 of record CATKXA010000054.1, read on the forward strand.
CAAGCTCGTTTACAAAGCTATAGTAAGTATCTTTATCCATAGGACAATTAATATAATCGCTATCGCCCTTTTGGTAACGCGAAGTTGTGAATGTTTTGTCAGTGTTTATCGACTCTGCCTCAACTATTGGGGCTGAGGCGTCATAAAAGCTGAACTTGTCTTTAGCAATCTTTGATATAGCTGTTGCCATTTTGTCGCTTGTGAGCGGACCAGTTGCTATTATCGTTGGCTGTGAAAAGTCTATATCTTCAACTTCTTGCCTTATGATCTTTATATTATCAAACTTTTTAAGTTCTTCTTCTACTGCTTTGCCAAACAAGGTTCTATCCACAGCCAAAGCTGAGCCAGCTTTCACGCTAACAGTGTTCGCTATTTTTAAAAGCAAGCAATCTAGTATTTCAAGCTCGGCTTTTAGTGCCCCAGATGCAGTTGAAAGCAAAGTGCTTTTAAATGAGTTTGAGCAAACTATTTCAGCAAGTTCATTTCTTGAATGAGCGGGAGAAAACTTCGTTGGCTTCATTTCATAAAGTTCAACCATAAACCCACGCTTTGCTAATTGATAAGAAGCCTCGCAACCAGCGAGGCCTCCTCCTATAATTTTAACTTTAGGCATTTTCTTGAGCATTGTTGTCCTTCTCTATTTTTTCAGTTTTTGAAAAATTACATTTTGGGCAAGAAGTAACTTTTTTTGCAGAATATAATTTAACAATCATATCTTCTCCGCAACTTGGACACTTCTCTCCAGCAGGTATATCCCACGATTTGTAATCACATTCAGGGTATCCTACGCAACCATAGAAGAACTTACCTGTTTTAGTCTTTAATCTTCCAACGTCTTTACCACACTTAGGACATTTGCCCACAACAGGACTATCTGCCTCTAGCTTTTTGGTATTCTTACATTTAGGGAAGTTTGGACAAGCAAGGAATTTACCAAACTTGCCAGTCTTTATAACCATTTGGGCACCGCACTTGTCGCAAATCTCGTCGCTCGGCTCATCTGGAACTTTGCTCTTTTCGCCGTCTTTAAATGCGGCTTTGAGCTCTTTTTCAAACCCACCATAAAAGTCTGCAATAACTTGTTGCCACTTTTGCCCGCCAAACTCAATACTATCTAGTTTGTCTTCCATGTCCGCAGTGAAACCTACGTCCATGATATCTGAAAAATGTTTAACAAGCAAATCTACAACAACCTTTCCAAGCTCGGTAGCTTTAAGAGCTGTCTTGCCCTCTTTTTCAACATAATGACGCGTTTGAAGAAGTGTAACAGTTTGTGTGTATGTCGCTGGTCTTCCTATTCCCTTATCTTCCATTGCTTTAGTTAGGCTAGACTCAGTATACCTTGCAGGTGGCTTTGTGAATTTTTGTTCAGTTTTAATGTCTTTTTTATCTAACTGATCGCCTTCTTCAAGAGCTGGCATCTTAGCATTTGCAAGTTCATCGTCGTCGCTGCTTTCAGGCACGTTATTATAAACTGCTGTATAGCCGTCAAATATAACAGATCTACCTGTTGTTTTAAACTTATGCTCTCCGCAATAAATGTCTACACTGAGTGAGTTGTATGACGCATCTGACATTTGGCTTGCAAGGAATCTATCATATATTAACTTGTAAAGCCTATAGTGATTTTTCTGAACTTTGTTTTTAATGCTTTCTGGTGTTATATCTAGTGATATTGGTCTAATCGCCTCGTGGGCGTCTTGAGCATCTTTTTTGTTTTTAAATACTCTATTTGTTGCTGGCAGATATTTGTCACCATAGTTCGCTTTAATATATTCTTTTGCCATAGCTTGTGCATCTGGTGCAACACGAACAGAGTCTGTACGAATGTATGTAACTAAGGCAATTCTGCCCATGCCCTCAATGTCTATACCTTCATACAAGCCTTGTGCCGTGGCACTTATTTGTTTTGCAGATAGTCCAAGCTTGTTACCAGCTTCTTGTTGCATTGTTGATGTAATAAACGGAGCACTTGGGTGCGAATAAGTTACAGATTTCTTTACTTTTTTTACAACGAACTCATTTTGGTCAAGCTGTTTAACAATGTCATCCATTTGTTCTTTGGACTTAACTTTTTTATCTCTACCCGCTTCTAAAAAGGCTTTAAACTCTTGCTTTTGACCTTTTTTTGCAAGCGTTGCAACACAGGTATAATACTCAACTGGTTTAAAGTTCTCAATTTCACGTTCACGGTCAACAACAAGTTTGAGCGTTACAGATTGCACTCTTCCGCCAGACACATTATTTTGTATTTTCTTACAAAGAAGCGGTGTGAGCTTGTAACCAACAAGCCTATCTAAAACACGCCTTGCTTGCTGTGCATTAACTAAATCTATATTAATTGGTCTAGGATTTGCAGCACCTTTAAGCACTGCATCTTTACTTATTTGGTTAAATTCAATTCTAACATTTTTTGAATGATCAACGCCAAGCAAGTTTGCTGCGTGCCATGCTATTGCTTCCCCCTCACGGTCAGGGTCGGTTGCAAACAATATTTCATCAGCTTTTTTTGCCTCTGCTTGAAGCTTAGAAACAACTTTTTTCTTATCGCCCTCAACAACATAGCTTGGCTCAAAGTTCTTATTTACATCTACCCCAAGCCCTCTAAGAGGCAAGTCTGCCATGTGTCCAAAGGTTGGAAGAACTTTGTAATCCTTACCAAGATACTTTTGAATTGCAGGTTGTTTACCAAGACCTTCTATTAAAACTAACTTCATAAAAGCTCCTAATTTTTTTTGTTTGACTGCTGGCTTAAAGTGTATAAATATTACCCGGCAGTTTTTTTATTAAACCACTTATTTCCATTCTTGTCAACAAACTTATCAAATATTTTGCGTCGAGATTTGTCTTCTCTTTTAGCGTGTCAAAGTCCATATCATTTGTATATAAAACATTAACTATTAGCTTCTCATTATCGCTTAATTCTTTATTTTTTCGTGGGGCAATTTCTATTTGCTCTTTAGGTTTAAAGTTCAAAACTTTAAGCACATGAGTTGGGCTTGTTGTGAATGTTTCTGGCAACTCTTCTATTAGTTTGTTTGAGCCAACACTCGCTGTCGAAAAAATATTCGCAGGAATAACAAAAAGCTCTCTGCCCTGCTCTATGGTATGCTTTGCAGTGTTTAAAGTACCAGAACTTTCACCCGCCTCAACAACAATAGTTCCAAGACTTAAGCCACTAATAATTCTGTTTCTCTCAACAAAAGAATATCTTGTCGGTCTTCTTAGTGGCGGATATAAACTCATAAGTAACCCGCCATTTTTTACTATTCTTTTTGATAGCTCAGCATTTTGTGCAGGATAAATAACATCAAGCCCACCACCGAGTACTGCAATAGTCTTGCCTTGTGCTTCTAGCGTTGCGAGTGCAACCTCCATATCAAGTCCGTATGCAAGCCCAGAAACTGTAACAAGCCCTGCTTTAGAAAGAGCAGTTGCAAACACCTTTGTTACCTCTCTGCCATAGTTTGTTGGATTCCTTGTTCCAACAATTGCTATCGCTGCTTCTTTAAGCAAACTTTTATCTCCTTTTGTGTAAAGAACCAACGGACTTGAAGGTATGTTTTTTAAACTATCCGGAAATTCAGGACTATTGAAAGTTATAGGATAAACATCATATTTTTGCATTTTTGCATATACTTTATCAATAATTTTCTCACTAATTGCGTTTTTCAACTTCAAGTACACAGCTTCGCTCGTTGCACTTACTATCTGATTTTTAGCACTATCTATATTTTTAAAAAGCCCGTCGTCAAAGTTAGTAGCTATGTATACTTGAGCTTTGTATGGAAGCATAGTTTCATCCATAAGTAAAATTAAATTTTTATTATTTATCATAATAACACCTTTTCAATCGTTCTATATGCAACAGCTTCTGCAACATGTTCAAACTCAATATTTTTCTTGCCGTCAAGGTCAGCAATAGTTCTTGCAACTTTTAAAATTCTGTTATATGCTCTTGCTGACATTTTAAATCGTTCAAATGCAGTTTCCAAAAAGCTACTGGTATCAGCATCAATTTGACAGAACTTTTTAATTAGCCTTGTATTCATTTTTGCATTACAAAATATGTTTTCGCCCTTATACCTTTCTAACTGTATTTTTCTAGCAGCGTCTACCCTCTTTTTAACCTCCTGGCTACTTTCTTCATTGCTATCGCTATTAAGGTCAACAAAGGCAACTCTATCTACATCAATTTTTAGGTCAATTCTATCAAGAAGAGGCCCGCTGAGCTTTTTTAAATATCTTTGCTTTTCAGCAGGTGAACATGTGCACTCTAAATCCTTTGATCCAGCATTTCCACAAGGACAAGGGTTCATGCTCGCAATGAGTATAAAACTAGCAGGATACTCAACAGTTCCAGAAGCTCTAGACACTGTTATAACCCCATCTTCGAGTGGCTGACGCAGAGTTTCAAGTGTATCTCTATGATACTCTGGCATCTCATCTAAAAACAACACACCATTGTGAGCAAGGCTTATCTCGCCTGGCTTTGCATACCTGCCACCACCAGTCAAAGAAACATTAGATGCTGTGTGGTGCGGAGATCTGAATGGCCTTGTAGTTACAACACCTTTAGATAGGTCAAGAACTCCAGCTACGCTATGAATCTTTGTTATTTCTAAAGCTTCTTCTTTTGTTAGGTCTGGAAGTATTGACCTTGCACACCTTGCAAGCATAGTTTTACCACTGCCGGGAGGCCCAACCATCAATATGTTGTGCCCTCCTGCGACAGCAATCTCCATAGCACGTTTTGCAACTGCTTGTCCCTTAACTCTTGAAAAATCCTCAGACTTTAGGCTTGCTTCACACTTCCAAACTTTTTTCTCTATTGGCATCACATAAGTTTTTTTAGTTAAAAAATCCAATACTTCTTTTAAATTTTTAAACGCAAAAACATTTGCATCTTCTATATAGCTAGCTTCTTCAATATTTGCATTTGGCACAATAAAGTTTGTTAGCCCAGACTTGCTAGCAGAAATAAGTATAGGCAAAAGCCCATTTACTGCTTTAAGAGAACCGTCTAGACCAAGCTCTC
>CATKXA010000055.1 GCA_949840475.1 uncultured Thermoanaerobacterales bacterium
TAGTCAAATTAATTAAAAGCGATTATTATTTAAAATTTACTTATCAAAGAATTTATAACTTACAAAAAACATTTTATCAATGCAGTGAGAACTATGATAAAAGTGGTAACGCGTCAAAAATTTATAAGGAGCTTCTAAGTTTAAAGCTTGAACTAGCAGATACTGTTAAACTGCTCAGTGGTAACAAAAAACATGAAAAAGAGCAAATTTTTTGTGACGTATACCAAAATTTTGAACTTTTTTTGAACGATATGCTTACAAAAATCAATAGTTGTCTAAGTAGTATTTATATGGTAAGCAAGGTTTCTCATGCACTAAAGCTTTTGCATGACAGTACAATTTTATCAACTATGGAGTTTGTAAATACTTTAAATGTTTTAGTTTAAATTAAACAAAATTTAGTATAGGTTAAAATTTATTTGAAAATTAAATAAATATTGTTATAATAATGTAAATACAAAAAAGAGGAAATTTCTAGTGGGACTATTTAATTGGTTAATGAAAGGTATTGGCTTTGAAGGCGAGGAGCAAGAAAACGATAGTGCTATTGCAAGCGAGAAAAGACAATTAAAAGAATTAAAGAAACAACAAAAATTAGCAAAGAAATTGGAGCGTGAACAAAAAAAGGCGATGAGGAATGAGCAAAAGTATGGCATGCAACACCGCTTCCAACCAAGCGAAACTGTGTTTGACGCAAGTGCTGAAACTGCGGCTTCTTCATATGACCCAGACCAGTACAATATCTCTTCGCAATCATTTTCTGGTTACGAGGGCGAAAGTTATAGCCAAGGCGGATATGGGAATAAGAATGTTGTGTTCTTTTATCCAAAGAGCTACAGTGAAGTTCAAAAGTTAATTTCATACTTAAAGCAAGGCGAGTCTGTTATGCTAAATTTGGACGGAATATCTGATGAGGAAGCTCAACGTATGTTAGACTTTTCAAGCGGAGCTGTTTATGCACTAAGTGGCTCAATTCAAAGAGTGAGCGGAAACATATTCCTTTTAACGCCAGAGGGGCTTGGAATAATTACTCCAAAAAAATAATTAATTTTGCATAAAAAATAAAAAGCTCAAGGTTATGAGCTTTTTTTATTTTGACTTTTTTGCCTTTTTATTTTTTGGCTGTTTACTTTTAGTATTCATTCTATTTTCCAGTTCTTCTATTTGACCTCTCAAATAGTTGATATCATTTTGCTGGGTTTTAAGTTTGTTGTCCTTTTCAGTAATGATGTCGTTAACGGCATCTTTGTTGTAACCCATAAAACTTGAAGGGATATTTTCCATGTCGCTCTCCTTGGTATTAGTTTATACAAAATTCGGCACAAATATGCATATATAATTAAAGATTAAATTAGTTTTGTTGACAATTTTTTTTGCCTTTGCTATGCTTAAACCAAGAGGGGAAATATGTATAAAATATTGCTGGTTTGTACAGGTAATACTTGTAGAAGTCCGATGCTAGAAGCTCTCATTAAAGACAAAGTTAAAAAGCTAAACAAAAAGCTTGAAGTTAAAAGTGCAGGGCTTAGCGTAATTAAAGATGATAAAGTTAACATAAAGGCTCGCAAGGCGTTAAAAAAATTAAACATAGTTATACGTCATACGCCAACTCAGCTTTCACAAAAAGCTCTTGATAGGGCGGATATTATAATTACAATGACCATTGACCAAAAAAGATGTTTATTGCAAAACATGTGTTATAACAAAACGCATGCAATGTGCGAAGCGGTGGGGTATGATATTTATGACCCATATGGTGGCAGCTTAGAGCAGTATGAGTATTGTGCTAAAGAGCTTGATGAAGCTAGTCAAATTATTGTAGACAATTTAGTCAAGGCAGGTAGAATTTAATGGATAAGATTTATATAGGTTATGACCATAATGCAGTTAAACTAGCAGAAAAAGTAGCAGAGCATTTGTTATCAATGGGCTATGAAGTGAATTTTCCTTTTGATAATAATACTGCAGATGACGATTATCCAGATATAGTAAAAGTTGTTTGTGCAAAGGTTAATAAAAACTCAAAGGCAATTTTACTTTGTGGCACAGGCATTGGCGTTTGTATGTGTGCAAACAAAGTTAAAGGAATGAGAGCAGTGCTTGCTAAAGGTGAGGAAGACGCATACTATGCAAGAAGGCATGAAAATGCAAATGTGCTAGCTATCGGTGCAGGCTACAGTGACGGCGTGATGGAAGTTAAACTATGCTCTAGAAAAGCACTTAGAATTGTGGATACTTTTTTAAGTACTGAGTATGAGGGCGGCAGACATGATAGACGCCTTAAAAAAATGAAAGCCATTGAAGATAATAAAGATTAGATTTAAGGAAATATTTATGAGCTCAAATGAAAAAAGCCTAGCTAATGTTAAACAAGCGGACAATAAAGAAAGCATTAATGTTTCAGCAATAATTTTAACAGTTGTTAAAACATTGATTATTTTAGTTTGTTCGTGTTTTTATTTGCTTAGCATCGCCGTTGTGTTGTTCCCAGCAAAAGTTGCAAAGGTTTATAATTTGCTTGGAGCAAAAGACGCAGAGCTTTCTTGCTATGAAAGGGTGTACAAAAGTACCAATAACATTGCAGACCTTTATAACCTAACAACTGTATCAATTTCGGCTGAAAAACATGAAAAATCTATTACGTACATAAAAAAATTAGTAAATGATGTTAATTATGAACAGTTTTGCAATAAGCTTAATATAGCTACTATTAAAGTGACAGATAAAAAATATATCGCTTATGTTGGAGATGTTGATAGTTATTTAAGGTCACAGCTGGTGCTTGCCCTTTATTTAAATAACGAGGCACAAGAAGCAAGAAATCAAGCAATGTTTGACCTAAAGATTAATACAAATAGCTATAGCTTTTCACTAGCTACTTATGTTGAAGAGGTGCTTGTAGATAATTCTCTTTCCGATGCTCAAAAAGCAAATATTTTCAATACTTTATTGACGCAAGAAAATATAGAGAGCTTAATAGAAACTAAGCTTTTAAGCAATGATTATGAGCAAGAGGGTATAGATGCTGTTACTAAAATTTTAAGGGTATATACATCGTTAAAGATTGAAAGCACAATGTATAATATATACCAAACCACTAAGCAAGAAGACAAGGCAGCGAGCACCCTTGAAAAAGTTAAAACTTTAAAGAATTTGTATCAATCAATTATAGCTTAAAAAACAGCACAAGAAATGTGCTGTTTTTTTAAAATACTAATTTGTTTTGAACGTAGCTTATTAGTTCGTCTATAGGGAGTCTGATTTGCTCCATGGTGTCGCGGTCTCGAATGGTTACTGTGTTGTCGCTTATAGTGTCAAAGTCGATAGTTACGCACATAGGAGTGCCGATTTGGTCTTGACGGCGGTAACGCTTACCAATGGAACCTGCTTCGTCTATAGTGCACATGAAATGCTTTTGAAGTTTTTTATAAATTTCGCGTGCTTTGGCGTTTAAGTCTTTTTGAAGAGGTAGAACTGCTACTTTGTATGGAGCAACTACTGGTGCAAAGTGCATAACAACCCTTGTTTCGCCATTTTCTAGTTTTTGCTCGTCATATGCGTTGCATAGAGTGGCAAGTAGCAATCTATCGCAACCGATTGAATACTCTATAACATTTGGAATATATTTTTCATTAGTTACTGGGTCTAAGTACTGCATAGTCTTGCCAGAGAACTCTTGGTGACGAGATAGGTCATAATCTGTTCTGTTATGAATACCGTTTAGCTCGCTCCAACCCATAGGGAATAGGTACTGAATGTCGCAAGCGGCTGCTGCATAGTGAGCTAGTTTGTCGTGGTCTTTAAATCTCAAGCTATCTTTATTAAAACCGAGGTCAATTAAAAAGTCATAAGCTTGTTTTTTATACTGGTCATAGAACTTACTGCCGTCCTCGCCTTTGCAGAACCATTGATGCTCCATTTGTTCAAACTCAATAGTTCTAAAGATAAAGTTTCCTGGAGTGATTTCGTTACGGAATGCCTTACCAATTTGAGCAATACCAAATGGTACTTTTGCTCTTGTTGTTCTTTGAACATTTAAAAAGTTTACAAATTCCCCTTGGGCAGTTTCTGGGCGGAGATAGATTTTGTTTTGATTGTCATCAGTAACACCACGAGAAGTTTCAAACATTAGGTTGAATTGTCTTATATTCGTCCAGTTATGTTTACCGCACTTAGGACAGTTGATCTTATGCTCAGCAATAAAAGCTTCCATTTCACTGTTGCTCATTTTATCTACAACAACGCTTATATTGTGCTTATTTGCATACTCTTCAATTATATTGTCTGCACGTTCACGCATTTTACATTCTCTGCAGTCAATCTTAGGGTCAGAAAAGCTAGTGGTGTGACCGCTTGCGTCCCAAACTCTGCTGTTCATTAAAATTGCTGCGTCAACGCCAAAAGAGTTGTCGCTCTCTTGAACAAAACGTTTCCACCAAGCTCTTTTAATATTGTTTTTTAGTTCTACACCAATAGGACCATAGTCCCAAGTGTTTGCTAGTCCGTCATAAATATCGCTACCACGAAAAACAAAACCAGTTTGTTTGCAGTGATTTACAAGTTTATCCATTGTAAGAATATTGTTTGCCAAAATTGTTTCTCCTAAATTCAATTAATACCTAAGAGTATAGAATTAGTTGGCACAGTTTGTCAAGTGCGTTTATGCTCATTATAAATAGTGATAGAAAATTTTTATAAAACATTTGTTTTAATTGATATAATATTAAAATCGTGATAAAATTACGTTTATAAGTTTACAAGTTCGCAAATAATTTTACGGGGAGAAAAAATTGGATTTTAAGCTAATATCAAAGTACAAGCCAACAGGCGACCAGCCTCAAGCAATCGATAAGCTGGTTGAAGGCTTAAACGACGGGTTAAGAGAGCAAGTGCTTTTGGGTGTTACTGGTAGTGGTAAAACTTTTACCATGGCTAACGTTATTGAAAGGGTAAACAGACCAACACTGGTAATTGCACATAACAAGACACTCGCGGGGCAGCTTTGCAATGAGCTAAGAGAGTTTTTCCCTGAGAATTCTGTCAATTATTTTGTTTCTTACTATGACTATTATCAGCCAGAAGCATATATTGTTTCTTCAGATACCTACATTGAAAAAGACTTGTCTATAAATGACGAAATAGACAAACTGCGTCACTCAGCAACTTGTGCATTGTTTGAAAGACGAGATGTTATAATCGTGGCATCTGTTTCTTGCATCTATGGCTTAGGCGAGCCTAGTGAGTATCACAAAATGGCAATATCACTAAGGCCGGGCATGCAAATTTCAAGAGAAGAGGTCATTGAAAGGCTGGTGGATAACCAGTATAAACGTAACGATATAGAGTTCGCTCGCGGAATGTTTAGAGTTAAGGGCGACGTTTTAGAAGTGTACCCGGCGTCAGCTACTGAGCTATGTCTTAGAATAGACTTTTTTGGCGATGAGATAGACCAAATCTTTGAGGTTGAAGCTCTTACAGGCAAGGCAGTGAACAGACTTGAGCATGTTGCAATCTATCCAGCATCTCACTATGTTTCAAGCCCAGAAAAAATGGAAGCGTGCTTAAAGCAGATTGAAAAGGACATGGAGCAAGAGGTTGCAGACCTAGAAAAGCAGGGCAAGATACTAGAAGCAGCAAGACTAAAGCAAAGAACCAGCTATGACATAGAAATGTTACGAGAAATGGGCTATACCAGTGGTGTAGAAAACTATTCTAGGTATTTTGACGGGAGAAAACCAGGCGATACCCCATTTTGCTTGATGGACTATTTTCCAGACGACTTTTTGTTAATAATTGACGAAAGTCACATGACGCTTCCTCAAATACGTGCTATGTACAATGGCGATAGGGCGAGAAAAGATAACTTGGTCGGCTACGGCTTTAGACTAAAGTCGGCATACGATAATAGACCACTTAAATTTGAAGAGTTTGAAAAGAAGTTTGACCAGCTTATATGCGTGTCAGCAACCCCAGGCGTGTATGAAAAGGAACATGCAGACAACATAGTTGAACAAATCATAAGACCAACTGGGCTACTAGACCCAGAGATTATTGTTAGGCCGGTGACAGGTCAGATTGATGATTTGCTCGGAGAGCTCAACAAAACAATAGCTAGCGGTGGAAGAGCTTTGGTTACAACGCTCACTAAAAAAATGGCGGAGAAGCTATCTGAATACCTTGAAGAGCATGGTATAAAAACAACTTATTTGCATTCAGAGATTAAGACTATTGAGAGAATGGAGATAATAAATAGTCTTAGAAGTGGCGAGTGCGATGTTATTGTTGGTATCAACCTTTTAAGAGAGGGGCTTGATATGCCAGAAGTTAAACTTGTTGCAATCCTTGATGCAGACAAAGAGGGCTTTTTAAGAAGCGAGGGAGCGTTGATTCAGACCATTGGTCGTGCAGCACGTAATGCTGAAGGCAAGGTTATAATGTATGGCGACAATATAACCGATTCCATGAAAAGGGCGATTGATGAAACCAATCGAAGAAGAGAGCTTCAAAAACAGTATAATAAAAGGCACAACATTACGCCTAAAACTATTATAAAAGATATTAAAGAGAGCATTCTTATAACTAGCAAGATTGGGGCTAAAAAAGTTGACGAAAAAGATAAAGAGTCAATCTTAAAATCCTTGAAAGCTGAGCTAGATACTGCTGTAAAAGAATTAGATTTTGAAAGTGCCATAAAGCTTCGTGACCAAATAATAGAGCTAGAGGGTGGTGCTATAAAAACAGTAAAAGGAAAAAAGTATGGAAAAAACAATAAAAATTATAGGGGCAAGGGAAAATAACCTTAAAAATGTCAGCCTAGAAATTCCGAGGAATAAGCTTGTAGTATTTACTGGACTTTCAGGCTCTGGTAAGTCTTCGCTTGCGTTTGATACAAATTTTGAATAGTGACAAAGACGATACATGG
>CATKXA010000056.1 GCA_949840475.1 uncultured Thermoanaerobacterales bacterium
TAAAAAATGTTGTCATATTCAAACTCCTTGGTGAAACATTGTGGGAATCCACGCTAATTATACCACAATTGGTTTAAAGTGTAAGCGCATTCACTTTGGAGTAATTTCTATGACTAAACGTCATTTTGCGTTTTTTTATTTGTCTCTTAGATATTTATACATTTGGCTATATTTATTTCCGAGCAAAACTTTAAATTCATCATTAGTCAATAAAATGTCTAATGCTTTATCTTTATCTATGCTATCAAAATAGTTTTTAAAATGATCATACTGCTTATCTTTAATAAGATTGTATGTGTAGTTGACACCGTATTTTTCAGCATATTCAGTGAGAAGTTTTTGCTTCTCTCTTTTTTGTTTTTCAAGGTCGAGTTTATACTCGGCTTCTAGCTTTTCAACGTTGTTATTAAAAGCGATAGCATCTTGCTTTGCTTTGTCATAATCTTTTTTAATTGAAGCAAGTTTCTCTTCAAGATCAATAGCATATTCAATGTCTAGGTTGCTTAAAGCTGTTTGCTTTTCTGCTTCTAGCCCACTAATCTGTTTTTCAATATTTGACAGATTGCTTTCAAGGTCATTAAGTACTCCAACAAGTTCGTCTGCCCTGCTTCCCTCTAAGCTAGATATTTGACCAATAATAATTGAAGAGCGTGCTAAACCTCTTTTAAGTGCTTGCTCTTCAGTTTGTGATATGCCTTTGTTGTAGATATCGTTTATTTGGTTGTATTTTTTCTCGCTCTCAGCCTTGCTTGTTTGTTGCTTGTTTAAAAGTGCCTCAATTTGTTTGCTAAAGCTTTGATTCGTATTTTCTTTTTTGTCACCATACTTTTGAGCAAGGCTATTCTCTGCCAAAGTTTTCATATCGTCTTCATTCATATTAGGAACTTCAACTTTACTTAAGCCTAGGCTATCTGGAGCGTCAATATAGTCGTTGTTTATGTATTTGTTTTCAATATCTTTTGCTTCTTGCAAAATTTGGTCAACACTTTTCTCTGTTTCAGTTGGTTGATTAGTTATTGCAGTTTTTAAGCCTTGGTTGACTTTTGAAATTTGTTGCTCGCTAGCTAGTGGCTTAGAGTCTTTTGTACTTTCTAGTTTATTTTCGCTACTTTTGTCGTCCGTTTGAATAGATACATTTTCTGCTTTTGCAGCTTGTTCTTGTTGCTTTTTCTTCTTTTCTTCTTCGTCTTGACTTGCTAGTTTTGAGTTGATTAGTTTTGAAAAATTATATTCCACTTTATTCTCCTTTATAAAAGTCTTTTGTGCTTTTTGCGGCGATTTTTGATAGTTTTATATTGTTTATTATATTATTACAATACAGTTTTGCGTTTTTAATAAAATTGATATTATTCATTGATTAGTATTCCTATGCTTTTGCCAAGCCTTGTTATAAGATGACTATCGTCTACTGGAATCACTTCTGTGTAAGGATAGCTTTCTTTGACCTGGTTCATAATTAACGATTGGTTTTCAATCTGAATTTCTTTTTTTAATATCCCTTTATTTTGATAGTAGATGGTTATTTTATTTTCCTCATTCATAATGGCTGAGATGTTTTTGCCTTTACCAAATTTATATAATCGGCTTTCAAATATCATATTAGTTAAACCTCAGTTTAAGGTTGCAGGCAACACCCTCATACTCATTAGAGCCAATCAAATCATACTTTTTGTAATTGATTTTATAATCGGCAAGTTTTGTGCTAACATTGTCAATCCTAGTGCTTTGGTTTTTAAGTGCGATTGCGTATACGCTATTTGTAGATGACGAAGTAAAGACTAAAAGCAGGTTTTGTATAAAGGCAAAACCTTCAATTTCATCAAAGTTTACAAAGCTTGGGAAGTTGCCCTCGAAAGGTATCAGTTCAGTGCTGTTGTGACAGTTGAATATGCTGTAGGTATTGTCGCTGTATTTGGCAATTATGTAATTACCATCGTATGACAAATAATGCTTAATACCCGTTGAGTAAGTTCTCGACGACCTAATGAATTTTGGATAAGTATAAAGGTATATTAGTGGCGTAGTTGTTCTTTGCGACATTACTGTTCGACCGCCAGTTTGAAGGTCTGTTGTTTGGTAATAAAAATGGTATGCTGCATCAGCGTTTCCAAAGTCCTCTTTGTCTTCGTATATGTTTTGCATGTAATACCACTCTTCCCCTTCATACCAGTCGGTTAAAAATGTTAAGCATGGTTTTGAGTATGCTGTTTTTTGAATAGTATATATTTTTCTAACAGTTTCAAAGTGTGGTCTTAATATGGTGTCATAGTAAACATTGTCATTGCTATTTTTTACCAGCTTTATTACTAGTGGCATGCTAGCTTCATTGTTGATTATAAGACCAATGATTATCATTCCGCTCTCAGTTACAACTGCGTTTGCGTCAATCCAATCGAAGGAGTAACTAGAAGTTCTAAAGGTGCTAATATTTACTTCTTTAGCAACAATATTGTTATTCTCAATTTTATATACCTCAATGTAAGGCTCTACTGTTCGTAAAATAACAATAGTATCGTCACAAATAACCATTCGTATTAGGTTTGTGTAAGGCAAATTAGTAGAATTAATCTTCGTGATTTGATAGTCTTCGCACCTATATACATAAGTCGCGTTTGGAAGAACAAAAGCTATAGTTTTGCCGTCGTTAGATATAAACCTAGGCGTTGAATATGTAAAGTTCATGTCAAAGGGATTGTTGATTTTGTCTGTCAACTTGCTGGCATATTGAGTTACTGCATACGCCTCTTCATCGGTAGCTGTTTGGTCTTGAACTTTTTGCACGCTTGTAACCTCTTTTACATTTTTGCCAAGGTCTACATAAAAGTCATTATTTGAACTTTTGATAGTATCTTCCAGTTCTATTGCGGGATTTACAAGCTGAGTGTTTAGTCTTAAAACGACTTCGCCCGCATAAGCTATCAACACCTCTTCAGTTTCGCCCTCGCCAAGTTGTGCACTAAAATCAATGTCGATTTGATCGTCGATAAAGTTTAAAGTGTGTGTGCAAACAACAGCATTGTCAAGATTTGGAGTTGTTCTAAAAACCACTACATTGGGTGATAAGTTTTCGCCTCTTAAAGCGTATAAGTTGTGGTCAGTATTGCCTAAGTTTTCGCCTAGAATCTGTTTGATCAAGTTGTTTTCGCCTTTTACAAATAGACCACTTGACTCAGCCGTTAGCTCTAAAAATATAGTCACTCTTATTTCTAAAATATCATATGGCTCTTTTGTGAGTGTGACCACCTCGCCCTGTGCATTTTTTAGTACAACATGGTTGAATATGTCTGGATTGTCTTGTTCGCTGTCGCTTATACCAAGTTCGCTAAAAGAAAAAGTCGAGTCGTTGTCTTGACCGAATATTAATACTTTTTTAATAAATAAATCGCCCTTTGTTATATCGCTTTGAATCTGCTCAGTCTGGGTTTTGTAAACTTCAATAAAATTGTTTAATTTATTTGTGTCGTCAAAACTTTTCTCTGAAATACCAGTTCCTAATGCAATATAGTCAGCATATTGCTCTAAATTTGCGATTTTATTAAAAATGCTTTTTAAAATTGTATTGTATGCTGTATATTCCTTTCCATTTAAAAGTATTTGGAATTTGTTGTGTAATTTTATCTTCATTATTTGCTCCTACTGTGTACTTACATTAACAGTTAAAGTACAATTAAGCTTTAAGTTTTCTTTCAAATTATTATTTAATATCTCATCTATAATTGAATATTTATTGGTCACAAATATTGCTGTCATATTAAGCTTTTCTTTTAGCAGTGGCTTAGAAAAATCTAAGTCTATGTACTTACTGACGTTAAAAGCATAATTAATATCTAAGCTTTCTGTAAACTTATTTGTTTGAACACTTGCTAATGATTTAACTAAATAATTAGAACCATTTTTATGACTTGCTAAAATGTAAATATGTTCACTGCCGCTATGGCTGCAAGCATGAATGTCGTAGTATTCCCCTGGCGGCAAAATAACTTTTTTAGCATTTGTGTGGCCAGACATGGTCGCTTCTTTAAAATAGCATTGTCCGTCTTTTATATAAAAAACAATATGCAATTTCTCTGAAGACACAGGACACTCGCAAGCAAAGACCTTTTGAACATTTGTATCAATTATTTGTTCGCTAGTGCCGAGGAAAGGTTTTGAATATATTAAATTCCCACTGCTGTCAACCTTATATAAAACAATGTCACCGCTTTCAAAGCTTTCTTTCAAATATATATGTGATATGGCATCAAAAGCATATGTGAACTCTGATAGAGTGCTTGCAGTTAATGGCGTAAAACTATAAAATAATTTGTTTTCATTTATGAAAGAAACTAGCATCATAGTATTTGATGTTTTTATTGCTCTAAGCTCAAGCTCAGCAGTATTAGAACTGCCCTCTCCAGTGCCAAGAATTACAACGCTAATATTTGTGACTAGTGCTGAAAATGGATCTGAAGAAGATGAAATATTAAGTCCGAGAGTTAAAGTTTCGCTTGAGCTTGGGGTGTAAGTTTTTAGAATAAAGACATCTGTTTGACCGCTTGATAAAGTTTTCTTTTCAGAGTAAACTTCGCAGTTGTTTAAAAGCATTTTGAAGTTTGTTTGACCACCAGATATGTTTTCAAGTGTGATTTTTATTTGAAAACAAAGGTTGCTTCCTTCTTTCACTTCAAAAGGTTCAAAACTGGTAACAAAAGGTACCTGGTTTGAAAAGGACTGGTTAAGATTTAACTTGCTTAGCTCTAAGCATTTGTTGTTATCCATGTTGTCGCTACTAAAGTTTAGACTTCGCTCTAAATCGCTTACTTTTAAATATGCAGATTTTCCGTAATTCATATTTTTCCTTTAAAAATATCTATTGTTTTTAGATATTTCAAATTTCAGATTTTTGATATTGCAATTTCTAGAGCTAGAGCATATTTTGAAAGACATATTAAAAAACCTAATGTGAGTATTTATCGTTTGTGCGTGGCTTGACCCGCTAATGTTAAATGCACTTACTTCATTATCATGATAGATAGTTAATTCAATAGCAGTTTTAGTATAGATGCTAAAACGTTTTAGTACCTTTATTTTGCTTTCATCGTTGACGCCTGTTGTTGGCGAAATATATGTTTTTTCTATTGGAACACCTAAAAAACAGCCATTTTTAGATAGTATTGACACACAAAATGCGTTTTTTGAAGCTAATGCTATAACACCGCTTAGCTTGTCAGTCATAATGCTTGTTAAATAGTTAATGCTAACGCCGTGGGTAATATTTTTTAATTTCATTGTGTTTACATCAATTTCTAAAATAGTGTTTGCAATGCTATTCGTGCTTTCTTCTTCATCTAAAAAATTATATTTACATGCTAGATAATAACTTCCATTTTGATAGCATGAAGAAATACAGTTGTTGTCTTGAGCAGTAATGCTGTTTGAAATGTTGTTTAATATTTTTGTTGTATCAAGCCCGTCGAATCTATATAGTCCATCTTCGGCTAAAAACAAAATCTTATCGCCACATACGCATACAGAATTGGCATATATTTTACCACTTGAAACAAATAAGTTGCTAACCGAGAAAGTTGTTTGGTTTGCGTATGCTGATAGTCTTGAGATACCATATTCACGGAAAATGTAAATATAGTCACTGAAAGATACTACCTTTAAAAGTGCTCCCCTATCATCTATTAGCTCAATAAAGCCAGCCTCGTCTAGACTTAGTGTCCAATTTGTTGGGTCTAGGTCATCAGAAAACCAAATTGCATTCTTTTCTCCGTCAACCGTTGCAAATAGTCTTTCATAGTGAACTACCATTGACGAGATTTTTGGTGCGTCTAGTATCTCATATGCTGCATCTTTGCCATTCCAAACAACCATGTTGTCTGTTTCGCTGGAAAGTATCATAACATCTTCGCCGTTGAGCCTGTATCTAACGCCAACTGGCAGTGAAGTAAAAGTTATGTTTCGTAGCGAGCAAAGAGTAATATTTTCACTATATAGATTTATGTAGTAAAGCTTTAGGTCAGATGAAACAAAAATAATTTTATCATCTCTTGATGAACTTTCTAGGTCATATCTATAGTAGTGGAAGACTCTCTCAATTTTTCCAATGGCTTCAATATCTCGTTTTAAGTCAGAATTTTGCTCTTCGCAGATTCGGTCAATTAAATCATCAAAACCTATTCCTTCCGTCAATGCTCCAGTGCTAAAGTTGAAGTTTTTTATGTCTTTGGCATAGTTCATGTTGGTAAGGTCTTTATCAACGGAAGTGTTTATGCCACTGTCAAAGCTATTGATTTTGAGCTGAACAACGTTTTCTGAAGGAAACTTTGTGTTTCTCATTTTAATCTCCTACAATAAAAACGACGTTCACCCACTCTGCTTTTTAGTTGAGATAAAGAGTTTTTAAACTTACTCTCCCACATATCAGCCTCGCTATAAAGCAGTTTTGAAAGAGCAAACTCACTTGCAATGCCATAACAAATCACAAAATAATCTAGCCCAAGCGGCAAATAAAGTTCGTCGCTAAGACTTTGGATTGGTTTTGGTATGTAACTATAACATACATTGTATGTTTGATTTGGTTTCCCAACTTTAATAAAGGTTGGATATAAGTTAAAAGTAACACTATTAGAATTTTGTTTTATATCTTTAATTGCTGTTGCAATGTTTTTCAATTTATCAAAGAATATTTGAGAGTTATTATCACTTGTAACCTCTTCTTCTGTGTAGAGAGGAAAATATTCTTTTGTAACTTCACGCAAAATATAATTGGCAAAAACTATTAATTCGTCAATTTTATTTAGAGTGTCTTGACTAGCTTCGGTGTTATTGTTTATATGGTTTACAACATCGTCAAGCCCGAGTAATAGAGCTGAAAGTTTTATGATTTCTTTAGTCATTGTTTATTCCTTTTAATTAAT
>CATKXA010000057.1 GCA_949840475.1 uncultured Thermoanaerobacterales bacterium
AAGAGGTCAAAAAAAGTGCCCTCATTAGTTCAATATCAGGGCTTATCTCAATTCCTTTTTTAACACTTATTGACCCAGTTTCTAGTATTTTGTCTTTTTCATTAATGGTACCAGCTTTTATGCTATTAAACGCTAGAAGAAAAGAAAATAGTATGCTTAAAAAATTCGGGTTGAATTACAAAGAATTTGCAAACCTACTCGAAAGCGGAAAGCTTCAACAAATCGCATACGCTGGAGATATTTTCTGCGAACACTGGAATTCAGTTCCAAGTGTATATAAAAATAGCACCTTGTCTTTAAGTGTCGACGCATTACTTGAAAAAGAAGAACCATCTTGTTAGGAGCACAATTATGGATTACAAAAATTTTGATTACACTACAGCATCAGAAAAATTTAAGTATTACAATTCTTTAAACCCATCAGATATTTCAAATGATGAATTGAGAAGCTTTGTACAACTTTTCTCTGACTTAAAGCACATTGTAGAAAAACACAAAAGATATAAACCTTTCGCCACGGGAATGCTTGTAACCGGAGCAGTGTTCACAGTACTTACATTGGCTGTAAAAGCTATCACAAAAGATAGATTTCCTGTTGTCGATTCTCTCGCTATGTTCTTTGCAAGTTTTGGACTTACAGGCGGAAACTCTTATCCACTCCATTCAATTTACACATACAGAAAGCTTAAAGCAAAAACTAAAACGATTGGTCTAACTTTAGATGAACTTTACGAACTTATTGATAATGGAAAATTTTCACAGTTTGCTTCAGAATTAAATAAAAGAGCAAATGAACAAGTGGAAAAATTACATAAAGAAATAATGGATTCAATTAAATCCGGTGGTTCAATCATTCAAGTTGATGTTGAAATGAATAAACGTGACAAAAGCATGAATGTAACACTTACACAGCACAAGATTGACAAAGAAAAAAATCAAGATAAAGGCGACAAAAAAGAAGACGGAGAAGAACCTAGTCAAGAATAATAAAAATTTTTAAGAAAATAGGAGATAAAAATGAGAAACCCTAGCTCAATGTATTTACATTTAATAAATTTAGACAGAAGCAAGTATTCAACTTTAGAAAACTCGTACTGTGCTAGTTTAATAACTGCAATGACAAACTCATGTGTTTATTATACAAGTAAAGACTTGAAAAAGAGTGCTATTATAAGCATTATCGCAAGTGCAGCCGCAACGCCATACCTAGCATCAGTTGATCCTATGGCTTCTGCTTTCGCATTACCACTAATTGCACCAGTAGGCTTATATTTAAACGCAAGAAGAAAAGAAAAACGCGTTTTATCTAGATACGGCTTAACTCATAAAGAGTTTAATGATTTGTATACCCGCGGAATATTTGATAGCTTTATAAATCGCAGTGAAAACAGAGCTGAAGAATCAGAACCAAATTGTTAGTTTAAAAAAGAGAGCGTGTTATGAAAAACAAAGAATTCGATTTATTGTCAGCTTCAGAAAAGTTTAATTATTTATATTATAAAAGCCCTAAATCTATCAGCGATAAAGAACTGTTTGAATTTAGGACACTTTTGTCTAGTTTAAGTTACATTAAAAAAAGCAATGTTAGATTTAAAAAATTTGCAAAAGTATATTGTTTGACTACAACAACAGTTGCTGGAGTTAGTCTACTTGCAAACTTTGTCACAGGTGGAAAATATGAAGGCTTACAAACTCTATTTACAAATTGCCTTGGATTCAGCTTGGGGTCAGTAAGTTATTACGGAATAATCTCCTTAATAAATAAGTCAAAAGTAACGTCAACTTTAAAAAGATTTGGTTTGACCAATGCTGAATTTAAAGAGCTTGTTGTAAGCGGAAGGGTTATGACTTTAGTTTCTGAGTATAAACAAAGAAGAAAAATACAGCTATTTGAGCAACATTCTCCATTTGAAACTGACGATACTTGCGATAGTGTAGATGAAGATTACGTAAATATAAAGGTTGGAAATTTAAGCGATGATGAAATAGCAAGACTTGAAAGCGACCCAGAGTTTATGAAAAAACTTGAAGAGTTAGAAGCTGATCCTGATTATCAAAAAAGAAAGCAAGCAACTTACGAAAAGCTTTTACCAATTATTAAAAAGCTTGACGAGGAAAACGCAAAGAGGCGAGGATCAAAGAGTAATCCTTTTGATGAATCAAAAAACAATAATGATAACGATACCGAACCCAATATATAAAAAACGCAAATTCGCATTGAATTTGCGTTTTTTTAATTGAATTATAGCGTTTTGAGGTATTTATCTACAATTTTAACAATCTCTTTTTGAACTTCTTCAATGGTTTTAACATTGTTATTTTTATCAACACAATCAACAATATGCCAGTTTTTCTGTTTAGCAATTTCCATGCCAATAGTATAACATTTATCCAAATACTCTAAATCGCTTTCATGAATATCCTTTTTAGTTCCAGCTTTTAAATCTCCACGCCTGCTTGCAAATACATAGCTCGCACTAGTTGGCATTGCTAAAAATATAACAATATTTGGAACAGGACATTTAAGGGTATTATACTCAAAATTTTCTATCCAGCTAATACATTTTTCTCTCTTTGTTTTGCTACGTATTTTGCTCGCTTGATGGATAAGGTTTGACGGTGTATACCTGTCTAAAATAATTATGTCATTAGGGTTAGTAAAAGTATACTTCTTCATTGTACACATTCTATCAACAGCATAGAGTGTTGACGCCTGATAAGCATCTAAGCAATCGACATTATTTCCAAACTCTCCACCTAGATACATTTTTATCGGTGCACTTGATGGACTAAAATAAGTAGGAAAGCTGTGCAGAATTGAAGACCTATTTGTCTTGTTTAAGTACTCACATAAAAGCCTGCTTTGTGTAAGCTTACCACTTCCGTCCGTTCCTTCAATATTTATTAAAATCATAATATTCCTCCTTAAGCAATTTGAGCATATATCTTAAAAAAAATAGAGGCAACTAAAAACATATAATTTTTTATATTTATAAACTTATACAAAAATAAAAATTTAGTTAAATTTGCTTTACATGGGGAATAAAATAGTATAAAGGATAAAATTTTAATTTAATTTAAAAAAAATTAAAAAATCTCTTGCAAATAAAAAAAAGTTTTGATATTATATATGAGTTCCGACAAATGGAAGAACTATGGGAGTTTAGCTCAGCTGGGAGAGCATCTGCCTTACAAGCAGGCGGTCGTAGGTTCGAGCCCTACAATTCCCACCAATTAAATAACATGCCTTTTATAGGCATATGCGGGAATGGCTCAGTGGTAGAGCGTTGCCTTGCCAAGGCAAATGTCGCGAGTTCGAATCTCGTTTCCCGCTCCAGACAAAGGCGGCAGGTAGTAATACTTGCCGTAATTAATATCTAACACTTTTTAAGTGTGGCGCCATAGCCAAGCGGTAAGGCAGAGGTCTGCAAAACCTTCATCCCCAGTTCAAATCTGGGTGGCGCCTCCAACAATTTTATAAGCCGTTGTGGCGGAATAGGCAGACGCAAGGGACTTAAAATCCCTCGCCTCAAAAGGGCGTACCGGTTCAAGTCCGGTCAACGGCACCATAAAGACCATACTTTTGTATGGTTTTTATTTTAAGTTTGTTGCACACCTGCTTGGCATCCTGAGCAACACAAAATTATAAAACAGATTCAACAATGCAACTTTAAAATAAGGAAATAATATGATAGATTTTAGATTTACAATTAAAGAAGATTTAGAGCAATTGCCTTGGCTTTACGCTCAAACTTATTATGGAACATCTGAGATTACAACAAATGCTACTGGCATGGTTAAAGAGTTTGAAAGACTTAGTAAAAACGATGACTATATATTTGTTTCTGCAGTAGACAGCAACAAGTTGGTTGGTTTTTGCTCTATGGTAATTAATCATGATATTGTTGAACAACAAAAGCCAATCATAATGCTTTGGAATTTAAGGGTTCACCCAGATTACCGAAAACAAAAAATAGGTAAAGGAATAATATCTTTTATTGAAGAGTATGGTAAAAAAAAGGGTGTTGAATTTATATTTTTAGGATGCGACAAGAAAAATAAAGGTGCTATAAAATTTTATAAAAAACTAGGTTACGACCAAACTTTAGGCTTTTGCAAATATTTATAATTCAAGGAAGTGCAAATATGTTTAAATATAACGGATTTATAAACAGTATGAGTTTCCCAAAAACTATTAAACAATTCGAGTTTAATATGACGAAATGCGACGAGTACTTTAATGTTTTAGATATAATTACCAGTGATGAAGTTGGTTGGACTGTTAACGATAAAGTAAAACTAGGTGATTTATGCTTTTTTATGCACACTTATACAGCAATCAATAATATCAACGCAATCAGACAAGAACTACTTAACAAACCCGAACTAAAAAACCAAAAATACTTGCTTACTATGATTGAGAAAGCAACTAACCTTTATAACAAATACGGGGGAAAGATTTTCGCTATTGGACAAGTTATATCTGAACCTTTCTCTGAGGACGATGACGATAGAGTTGAAAAATATTGGTCTTCAAAATTATATGCTGGAATAAAAATAGTTAAAATATTGAAAAAACCCATACACTATGACTTGTTTAAAGATTTTATAAAACTAAACTATGGAGCAATAACAAACTTAAGTCAAGAACAACTTACCAAACTTATAGATGTTGTAGAAACCACAAATGATATAAAAATAATTTAAAATCATATTAATATTAGAACGCTATCGTTCTAATATTTTTTTCTAAAAATATTCACTATTGACTTTGGTTAGCTTAAATGTTATAATTATTAGTAGAAAGAGGTACATATAAATGGAAAATTTAAATGTTATAGTTTCTTCTAATGAATTGCTTACTATTGCCAACAGATTCGTACTAGATAAAAGCATAACTATAAAAGATATAGACAAGGCAATTATTATAGTTTCAAAAAAGTTAGATAGAACAATTAAGCAAATTACTACAGCAGCCAATAATTGTAATGCATCAACAAATTGCTTTTATAGTCCTAATTCAGCATTTAATCTAAATTATTTAAGCCAATTGCGTAAGGATGAGTTAAACTATAATGATATATTATCTGCACTTTATGAAAAAAGAAATATTCTAATTCAAGCAAATCAAAAAGATGAAAATACTTCTATTAAAGAAGATGAACCAGGAGATAAATAGAAATGAAAATACAATTAAGCGACGTACATATTCGCAAGGATATAAGCCTTCAAGAAATTGATTCAACAATTATGATTTTAGAGGCTTCTAAGAAAAATACAAAAGACTTAAAATCAATTGCTATAAAAAGCATAGATAGAATTAACAAAACAACTATAGATAAAAGCAATTATCAATATTTATTACAAATTATGAAATTTCAAACTTTAGTTGAAGACGCTGATGATGACATTTATAACTACGATATTATAATTTTAGCATATAAGAAGAAAAAAGAACAAATATTAAATGCTCAGCCTGGCGGAGACTATTAAAAAACACCTTTCAAAGGTGTTTTTTTAATAGCTCATAAGTTTAATAGAATTGCTTTTGTTTTGACTTGAGCCGTCTTTTAAACTTGACAAAATATAGTATTCATAAAGTGTTCCTCTGCTTGCACTATTGTCTGTATATGTTAAGACTGAGTTTACACCCTCAATACCACTAATCTTTTCAAGTTTATTTTCTTTGACGTTAAGCCTATAAATATCATAAATATTGCTTGGCTTACCGTTAAAGCTTAAAGTTGGTTTCATTCCTTCTTCCATACTGATTTCAAGTTCTGGCTTATGTGCTTCGCTATAGCTGCTTTGCCTTGGAAGATAAGCCATGTCAAATAGTGCCTGCTTTCTAAATTTTAAGCTTGTAAACTCATTTGCTAGCTCTATTTTATTTTCTTCAAGCGATCTAGTATCAATATCAACCAACTGAACGTTTTGAGGCTTAGAAAAGCTTTCTGGCAGATAGTCTTCGTACAACGTTTCTAACACATTTTTAGTGATTACAACAGGGTAGGTTGCTCCATTAACCGATGACTCTAAAAGCTCATCTGGTCTGCTTGCACCAATCCAGCTAACTATGGTATGGTCCGCGGTGTATGCAACATTAAAAGCATCTGTATTCTTATTTGAAGAAGAAGCACCTACAGTACCAGTTTTTGAAGCAACATCAAACTTAAATCCGCTTAGCCTCTTAGCCGTTCCGTTTTTTGCAACGCCCTTTAAAACGTCTGTCATCAAATAAGCTGTTTCTTCACTCATGGCAGGTGTAAGGTTAGTTTTACTTTTATATAGCTCTCTGCCATTATCTAAAGTGATTTTATTAATAATATGACTTTGAGCATATTTACCACCAGTTGCAAAAGCAGAATAAGCATCTGCTAAAGTTTTTATTGTAACACCCTCAGTCATACCACCAAGTGCCAACGCAAGATTTTGGTCGTTATTCGCAAACTCAAAGCCAAGCCTTGACGCGAACTCTTTTGCATTATTTATACCAATGTGTGACAGAGCTTTGACGGCGGGTATGTTTAGCGACCTTTCAACTGCATGTCTTACGCTCACAGGACCACTAAAAGTCTTGTTGCTATTGCTTGGACTATAGCCCTCAATATTTATTTTTTCGTCAACTATTATACTCTCTGGATATAGCAATCCTTTTTCAAAAGATGGGGCATATACAATAATAGGTTTGATTGTAGAACCTGGTTGTCTTTTGAT
>CATKXA010000058.1 GCA_949840475.1 uncultured Thermoanaerobacterales bacterium
TTATTTTTGGGTACCCTTTTTAATGAGTGTTTCGGATTTTTTCAGTTAACAACGCTTTGGACATGAAATACCCGCTCTAACTTAATCGGGCTTAGTTGACGTCCTTGTGCTAGGCTCATAAAAAAATAGAAGCTCGTGAGATTACAACTTTAGAGCCGTCAGTTTATGACTTAAACGAGGCATAAAAAACCCCAAGACAAGAGTTTATTTACATAAATGACTGTCTTGGGATTTTTTTAATAACAATGTTTAAGTTGTGAAATGACGGCTCTAAATGCGTACGCGAATTCCAGGTCCCATAGACGCTGCAATAGCTACATTTTTAACATATGTACCTTTAGCAGCTTGTGGTTTTGCTTTTATAATAGCGTCCATTAAAGTGTCAAGGTTTTCAGCTAGCTTTTCAACACCAAAGCTCTTTTTACCGATAACGCAGTGAATGTTAGCAAACTTATCTAGTCTGTATTCAACTTTACCAGCTTTAATATCTTTGATAGCTTTAGCTACGTCTGGAGTAACAGTTCCACTCTTAGGGTTTGGCATCAAACCACGAGGTCCAAGGACTCTAGCAATTCTACCAACTAGACCCATCATGTCTGGAGTTGTTACGCAGGCATCAAAACCAAGCCAACCCTCTTTCATGATTTTGTCAATCATGTCTTCAGCACCAACAAAGTCAGCACCTTCAGCTTTAGCGATTTCAGCTTTGTCGCCTTTAGCGATAACTAAAACCTTTTTGCTCTTACCAGTACCATTAGGAAGTACAACAGAGCCACGAACTTGTTGATCAGCGTTTTTAGGGTCAACGCCAAGTCTAATATGAACTTCAATACTTTCATCGAAGTTTGCAGTAGCTGTTTCAATAGCAAGAGCTAAACCTTCAGCTAAATCATAAGTCTTTTGGCTGTCAACTTTTTCAGCTGCAGCAACATATTTCTTACCATGTTTCATAGACTAGCCCTCCACAACAGTAACGCCCATAGAGCGTGCTGTTCCTTCTACCATGCTCATAGCAGATTCGATAGATGCTGCGTTTAGGTCAGGCATTTTAGTTTCTGCAATCTTGCGAACTTGAGATTTGGTTATTTTTCCGACTTTTTGTGAGTTTGGTTTACCAGAACCTGATTCAATACCAATTTCTTTCTTGATTAAAACTGCAGCAGGTGGAGTTTTAAGAACAAATGTGAATGAACGGTCTTGGTAGATTGTCATCTCAACTGGAATGATAAATCCAACTTGAGAAGCAGTTTTGTCGTTAAATTCTTTAACGAAAGCTGGGATATTGATACCATGAGGACCAAGTGAAGAACCTACTGGAGGACCAGCAGTTGCTTTACCAGCTTGAAGTTGAAGCTTAACAACGGCAGTAATTTTTTTAACTGGTGCCATAATTTTTCTCCTTAAAATAGTATTTTCTGTGGTGTTTTGTGAGCCCTATATTTTTGCTCTCCCACATATATTTAAGCAATCTTTATTCTATTCCCCTAATTAAAACAGATTAAATATTGCATAAATAACAATTTGTATTTTCTGCTTAATAGCCCAAGCAGCAGGCAGCCCTTAGACTTTATATCTAACTATGAATTTTCATAGATTGTTTGTTTTTTAACGCTTTAGTTTTCCCTAAGCCTAAAAGTGTGTGACAATTTATAGACTTTAAGGCTTGAGATTTTTTCTTGCAGGAGGCTCAACTAATTTTGTCAACGCAGGAGTTTATATTAATAAATGACTATGTTGCAAAGTTAGTTAGTAACGAAGTGCAAGATGTGAAATAAAGCGTTTTAAATGATTTCAATTTGAGCAAAATCCAAATCCACCGGCGTCATCCTTCCAAACATTTCAACAGAAACACGACATTTTTGGTTAGTTTGGTCAACGCTAAGTACGTCGCCAACAAAACCTTCTAGTGGACCGGTAACCACTTTAACCTTATCGTTAACAGCAACTTTAAGGTCAATAGCGATTTTTTCAAGACGCATCTTACGAACCTCATCTTCAGTTAAAGGAAGCGGACGTCCAGCAGGACCAACGAAACCAGTAACACCGCGAGTATTAACAATAGTGTGCCACAAATCGTCAGTGTAACGCATCTTTAATAGTACATAGCAAGGGAACTTCTTACGTTGAACTACTTTCTTTTTGCCATTTTTTTCTTCAATGGCGTCTTCCATAGGAACTTGGATTTCAACGATATAATCTTGCAAATTATTTTTTTCAATAGTCTTTATAAGATTATCTTGAACCATGCTTTCATACCCAGAAAAGGTGTGAAGTACATACCATAATGGTTCTTCATTTAAAACATTACTCATTGTATTTTTCCTTATTATATATTGGTTATGAGTTTTAATAGCCAAGTAAGAAGGCTATCAATACCAAGGGTTACGAGCATAAATAGCACAACCACAGAAATAACCATACCAGTTTGTTTCATGGTTTTGCCAAAAGAAGGCCACGATACCTTTTTAAGTTCAGATACAGTTTCTTTAGTGCGAGAGCGTCTAGGCTCTTTAGGCTTTTTAGAAGCTTTGACTTTCTTTTGCTCTTTAGGTTGCCTAGTTGAGCGGCTTACTTCTGTTGTACCATTTTTAAGAGTTTTCTCTACTTTTGCCACGCAATTAATCTCCTTGGGTTTATTTACTTAGACTCTTTATGAACAGTGTGTTTTTTGCAAAATCTGCAATATTTAGTAAGTTGAATACGATCTGGATCGTTCTTTTTGTTTTTATAGTTGTCGTAATTTCTTTGTTTACATTCAGTACATTCTAACGTAATCTTGGTTCTCATAAAAAATTTTCTCCTAAAAAATTACACCCCCCTAATCGGTCGGTGCGTTAGAATAATACCACACATAAAAGCCCCCTGTCAAGTATCATTCTAAATAATTTTAATTTTTAAAGTGCAACTGTTGAGCTAGGAGCTAAGCTTAAGTTACTCGCGATATTCTTGCCCTCAATGTAACAAAAATACCCCGCCGCCCCCACCATAGCAGCATTGTCGGTACAAAGCACGAGAGGCGGATACACTACCTTAATACCAGCTTTTACCCCCTCAGCTTCTGCCGCGGCACGTAATGCCTTGCTCGCACTAACACCTCCGGCAAGTGCCAATGTTTTAAAGCCAAACTTTTTGCAAGCCTCTATCGACTTAAATACCACTTGACTGATAGCCTCGTCTTGGAAACTCTTGCAAACGTCTGGCACATTGATTTCTTCGCCCTTTTGACGCTTGTTATGTATATAGTTTATAACAGCAGTCTTGAGTCCGCTATAAGAAAAATTGAAATCTTTTAGCTTTTCATGCGGTTTTGTTATAAAATTTATACTTTTTTTGCCAAGCAGTGCTTGCTTTTCGACGTTTGGCCCACCAGGGTACGCAAGTCCGCACTCTCTTGCCACTTTGTCAAAAGCTTCACCGATAGCGTCATCAGTTGTTGTTCCAATTAACTTTCTAGTCGTATAACTTGTCATCTCGCAAAGAGCAGTATGCCCACCACTTACAATCAAGCATGCAAAAGGCGGCTTCAAATCAGCATGTGCTATATAGTTCGCACAAATATGCCCCTCAATATGGTTAACCGCTATTAAAGGTTTGTTGTATCTATAACTTAACGCCTTTGCAAAATTAACTCCAACTATTAAAGCCCCAAGTAACCCAGCCCCATAAGTGACAGCTATGGCTGTAATGTCCGACATAGTCAAATTCGCCTCATTTAATGCCTTGTCTGCAACTAAGTCAATATTCACAATATGATTACGTGCCGCTATTTCAGGAACAACTCCGCCATAGAGCTTGTGTATGTCTATCTGGCTAGATATGACATTGGACAAAACTTCTCTGCCATTTTTTACTATTGCAACGCTAGTTTCATCGCAAGAAGATTCAACGGCTAGTATAATTACATCTTTATTTTGCGTAGTTTTTTTCATAATACTAAAAATCTTTTATCCTTATTATATTAAGTATTTTGGGATAGCTCCATAACTAAGTTCGCGACAATAAAGTCTTGAATATCCCCAGCTAAAAAGCCGTCGGTGTCTGACGTTTCTTTGTTCGTCCTTAAGTCCTTTACCATTTTATATGGATATAAAACATAGCTTCGTATTTGCCCGCCCCATTCATTCTTGGCTCTTTGACCTAGCTCTTTTTGCTTTTCTTCAGCTTTTTTCTTTTCTTCAAGCTCGCTAAGCTTTGAGTATAACATCTGCATTGCTATTTCTTTATTTTGCAACTGACTACGCTCGTTTTGACAACTAACAACAACGCCAGTTGGAATATGCGTAATCCTAACCGCAGTTTCAACCTTGTTGACATTTTGTCCGCCAGCTCCACCACTTCTAAAAGTGTCAATCTTAATGTCGCTTGGATTTATCTCAAGCTTCTTTACTTCAACCATAGGCGATACTGACACGCTTGCAAACGATGTATGCCTTCTACCAGCCGCGTCAAATGGTGAAATTCTAACAAGCCTATGCGTTCCTCTTTCGTTTTTCAAATTGCCATAGGCATTGTTGCCCTTAAATATATAGAATGCACTTTTAAAGCCCGCACCGTCAGTCGTGCTTTTGCTGACAACGCTAACACTATATCCCATTTTATCAGCATAGCCCAAATACATACGCTCAAGCATCTGCGACCAGTCCTGAGCCTCTTCTCCACCTGCCCCGCTATGTATCTCTACAAGTGCATCACACGCATCGTTTTCTTCTCTGTATAGACTTTTTAAGTTTAATAGTTCTACAGCTTTTGCTAGCTTGTTTAGCTCCGTTTCAATGCTAGCCTGTTCGCTCTCTGGCATATTCTCATCAAAAAGTTCTATGTATTCTTTTATATTACTAAGCTCACTCTCTACGCTCAAAAGTTCATCAAGTGTTTTGCTAATTTCAGCAAGCCTCATTGAGATTTTGCCAGACTTTTCAAAATCCAAGTACACTGAGCTGTCTTGCATCTGCTTTTCAAGCTCCGCTTTTTTTGTTATTAAGCCATCTTTGTCAAAGGCAGTGGCTAACATTAGTTAGCACGCTTTCAAGTTCTTTAATTCTTTGTTTAATTTCAGCCATTACTTTAATCCTTATATTAATAATACCACAACAGTAGCCTTAACAAAACTATTTTCTGATATTTTCACGCATCTTTTTTTCTTTCTAATCACAGCATATAAAAACCGCCACCAATTTTTGGCGGCGGTTGTTTCTAATTAACTCTACAATAGAAGTTATTCTGCTCCCATTTCTGGTTCTTCAGCTTCTTTCTTTTTAAGCTCTTTTTTAATAGCCTCTGCTTCTTGTTGAAGTTCCTTGTCTTCATTTTCTTGAGCTTGTTGTATTACGCTTTCAACTTCTTTAATATCTTTTTCATCAGCACTAGCTTCTGCCTCTGCTTTTGCTAGGCTATCACGAAGTTCTGCTAGTTTTTCAGCGGTAGACTTTTCTTCATGCTTTTTAGCATTTTTCTCTTCACTTGCTTTTCCTTGCTCAGCTTTTTCTGGAGTTTCAGACTGTAATGTAATACCAGCTTTAGCTGCTCTTCTGTTGAACTTGTCAACATATTTATTTACAGGCTTCTTTTCTTCAGATGTTTGCTCAACTTCAGGTTCGGCTTTTTTATTTGAAGGAGTTTCTTGATTTTTAAGTCCAAACATACTCTCATGTATATGTTGTTTTAAGTAGTTTTCAACATACTTTGTATTGTCTACAAGAACCTCTTTGCCTGTATTTTCATCAAAACGATATTGCCCAATCTTCCTGTTAACAGCATCAGCAATGTAATTGATTTTTTCTTCGTCGCTATTAAGCTTATTGATATTTGACATA
The DNA here is from genome assembly GCA_949840475.1 of uncultured Thermoanaerobacterales bacterium. GTDB lineage: Bacteria > Bacillota > Clostridia > Christensenellales > UBA1242 > UMGS2069. Next base: position 5,814 of record CATKXA010000058.1, read on the forward strand.
TCGTTTGACGCAACTTCCAAAATATATTTTTCAGTATCTTCTCTACGAGCAAAGTCTTCTAGTTCAACTGTTTGCTTTTTAGCAGAGCTTTGCTTGTTCGCTGCTTTTGCAGGATATAACTTATCAAATAATTCTGGATTATTTTCTTGCAACATTTTTTTCAATCTAGCTTTAAAAGCTCTTTCAGTGATGTTTACCCCCTCTTTCTTAGCAGCTTCATAAGCCTCGTTCGCCTTGGTTTCAAATTGCTTTTTAGTAAGTTTTGCATTCTCTTTTTCGCCTGAGACAACTTCGCTTTGAAGGTAATCATTAATCTGGTTATCCAAAGCTTCTTTTTGTTCTTTTTTAAGCTTAGCATAAGTTACTAACTCAACTTCAGCAGTAGGTTCTGCTTTCTCTTCAGCAGCTTTTTCTTCTGCTTCATTTGCGTTTTGTGCAGCAACTTCAGCAACCCTGTTGAACTCTTCATTGTTAGCCAAATCTTTATAAATTTGTCTAATTTGTTCTTCAGTAAGATTGAATGGAGCAGCTGAAAGATCTGTGCCTCTGTTTGTAATATTGTTTACAAAATATGTTTCAGCATGGTCATCGTTATATTCTTTGTTTTCTTTTTGTGAATTTGTTTGGTTATATACATTGTATACTAGTTGGTTGAAGATTTGCTTGTTCTCAACAGATAGTCCTTGATAAAGAGCTTTTAAGTCTTCTTTTTGGAATTCAATGTTCATGCTTGTAATTTCTTCTGGAGCATCAATATCTGCAGCCACTTCAGCTGTTGCTTCAGCATCGGCAGAAGCTGCTTGTGCAGAAGCTTTATCACGTTTTTGCTTTTCATCAACT
>CATKXA010000059.1 GCA_949840475.1 uncultured Thermoanaerobacterales bacterium
TTTTCAGCAAAAATTGTACCAAATGTATTATATTGCGACATTTAGTGCCATATTTAATATGATTTTTACATTATTATCAGCATTTTTGCAAATTTTACATCCATGAGGATTTATGAAAAGAAGTCAAGTAAACAAAAAAATAATAACTCTAAATAAAGTCTTTTTAGAGCTTCAAAATAGAAAAAATAATCCACTTTCAAGCTATAACAAAGGCGACAAAATACACAAAAAGCAATTAGAGTTCCATAAATCAACTAAGCGTAATAGGTGGGCATTTGGTGGCAACAGAAGCGGCAAAACTGAGTGTGGAGCAGTTGAAACTGTTTGGTTAGCACTCGGCATTCATCCGTACCGCGAGAATAGAGAAAATGTGTTTGGGTGGGTTGTTAGCCTATCTACAAAAGTCCAAAAAGAGGTTGCTCAAGATAAAATACTCAAATATTTAGACAAAAAATATATCTCTGAAATTATTATGAACACAGGGAAAAAAGCAAGCCCTGAATATGGAGTTATAGATACCATAGTCGTCAAAAACGTGTTTGGGGGACTTTCACGAATTTCCTTTAAATCTTGCGAAGAGGGCAGAGAGAAATTTCAAGGCACTTCTCTAGACTTTGTTTGGTTTGATGAAGAGCCACCTGAAGATATTTACACCGAGTGCAGAATGCGTGTTCTTGATAAATGTGGAGATATATTTGGCACAATGACTCCGCTTAAAGGTCAAACGTACATATATGACCAAATTTATCTAAATTCTAATCATGACCCCGAAGTATTTAGCATTTTTATGGAATGGGCAGACAATCCATACCTAAGTCAAGAAGAGCTTAAACGTTTAAATTCATGCATGAGCCAAGAAGAGCTTACAAGCAGAAGATACGGCAAGTTCTTATCCAACAATAAGAGTATGGTTTATAAGGAATTTGACCAGAACATTCATGTTATCGAGCCTTTTACCGTGCCGCACGAATATTATGACAAAATATCAATCGACCCCGGCTTAAACAATCCACTATCTGCTCATTTTTATGCTTGCGATTACGACGGAAATGTTTATGTTATTGCTGAACATTTTGAAGCAGAGCAAACAGTGGAGTACCACGCAAATAAAATCAAAGAAATAGCCAAAAACTTAAACTGGCCTAAGCGTAAAGACGGAAAAATCGAAGCACTTATAGATAGTGCAGCAAACCAAAAAACTTTAGCAAGTAACAAAAGTGTGACCGAGCTATTTTTTGAAAACGGCATAGCTGTAAACCCGAATGTAAAAAAGGACTTATTCTCAGGGATTAGCAGAGTTAAGCGTTACTTAAAGGACGGAAATGGCAATAGTAAACTCTTTATATTTTCCAGTTGTGTAAACTTAATCCGTGAAATAAAGAGCTACTATTGGGGCAACGGGGATAATCCAGTAAAAAAAGATGACCACGCACTCGACGAATTAAGGTATTACATTATGGACAAACCAGAGCCTGCAGAGCTCGTAAATTACAAATCTGAAATCACAAAAAACAAGGAAAGACTATATAAGCAATTAAGACAAAACAAACGCAAATTTTAAACAATTAGTATATTTTTTATATAAATATTAAGCAATTTTGCGTTTTTTAAGAGGAAATAATTTGATCAACAAGACTACGCTTTTAAACAAAATAAAGAGAATCCTACTCAAAAAAGCTGAGGGGTATTTTTATAATGAAGAAGTACTCGAGTACGGCGAGGATAAAGCTGAAAAATTTTTATCAAATTGTGTCAGTGAGCAAATCAGTTTTCTTAAGTCAGATGATAAAATTAAAACTAAGAACAAGCCCTCCAAAAGTATAAAAGCCAATCCGAGCACTATGGTCTTACTCAAGAAGAAAATTACTTCACATCATGTACCACCAGATCTAGCTGCAATTAAAATGTTGATTGAACTTATTAACTTGGAGCAATCTGAAGATAATACAATATCAAATCTATCTGATGAAGAACTGATAAAACTACGAGATGACACTATTAAAAAACTATTAGAAATGGAGGATAAAAATGAGAATTGAAAAATGTTTAAAAAACATTAGATGCGATGAGGCAAGGTGCAAAAACTTTGCAAAGTATTCTTTAACAACTTCAAGCTATAAAGGCAACTTTAATTTTTGTGAGGAATGCTTTTTAAGTTTAAAGAATAGCATTGGCAAATTAATCAAAACGGAAAAAAAGAAAGAAAAGGATGACTAAAATGAACAAAAATATTAAAAACGCAAAATCGACAGCAAAATCACATAAAAATACTGCAAATTGCATAAAAGAGCACTTTTACTATAGCGAAGATGAGGATAAAGTTATAGTAAACAGCATACTTAAAGATTTTGAAAAACGTCAACAAGAACGTAAACCCTACGAACTTGCTTGGGAACTAAACATGAATTTTATGTTAGGAAACCAATACTCATACATCAACTTAACTGGCGAAATTGAAGACTCGCCTAAAAATTATTATTGGGAAGAAAGAGAGGTTTATAACCACATTGCTCCAATAGTGGAAACTAGACTTGCAAAGCTTGGCAAGGTAAGACCAACTGTATCTGTTAGACCAACCAGCAGCGAGCAAGGAGATGTGTATTGTGCTAAGCTTTCAAAAGCAATACTAGCAAGCTTAACAGATAAAATCAATTTATCTGAAATCATAACTAACGCAACACTTTGGAGCGAAATAACAGGCACATCATTTTACAAACTCACTTGGGATGAAGAAGGCGGCGACACCATTGCTAAAGATGGCGAAAAAGAGATTAGAACAGGAGATATTTCATTGTCTGTTTGTCCTCCTTTTGAAATTTTCCCAGACTCAGCTGGTTACACAGACATTGAAAGTTGTGAGAGCCTTATCCATGCAAGAGTATACTCAGCTAGCAAAGTTGAGGATATCTGGAATGTGAAGGTTGAAGGTAAGGATTTAGACTGTTTTTCTCTTTCAAACACCTTTGTAAAAAACTTTATTACTGGGCTTAGCAACGTGCCAAAAATCTCTCACAGCCAAAAGCATGACCATGTTTTGGTCTTAGAAAAGTACCAAAAACCAACTGATACATATCCAAAAGGAAGATTGACCATTGTTGCAGGCGATAAGCTTGTGTACGACGGAGAAATGCCATACAAAGTTGGAATTGATAATACATATCAATATCCATTCATAAAGCAAGTTTCATCAGCTCAAGTGGGCAGTTTCTGGGGCATTAGCGTCATTGAAAGATGCATTCCAATACAACGTGCTTACAACGCAATCAAAAACAAAAAGCACGAGTTTATGTCAAGACTAGCTTCGGGTGTACTTGCCGTAGAGGACGGGTCTGTTGATATCGACAATATTGAAGAAGAGGGTCTAGCACCTGGTAAAATACTTGTATATAGAAATGGTAGCACACCTCCAAGGTTTATAGACCCAGGTTCAGTTCCATACGAGTTCAATTCTGAAGAGGATAGACTGCTAAATGAGTTTATTACAGTTAGTGGCGTAAGTGAATTCATGCGAGATAGCTCTGTACCAGCTTCAGTATCAAGTGGAACGGCGTTAAGCCTTTTGATCGAACAAGATGAAACCAGACTTTCAGTAACAGCCGAATATATTCGCAGTGCAGTTAAAAAAATAGCCCAATATATCATTAGGTTATACAAACAATTTGCAACAAGTAAACGTCTTAGCAAAATAACTGATGAAAATGGTGACATTGAGATATTTTATTGGAATGGTACACAGCTCACAAGCGATGATGTTGTGCTCGATACAACAAATGAATTAACAGAAACACCTGCTCAAAGAAAAACCATGCTTCTAGACCTATACCGAAACGGTCTTCTAAACGACGAAAACGGGAAGCTATCTAATAGAACACGAGCAAAAATACTTGAAGCACTAGGTTTTGGAGTTTGGGAAAACAACACTGAAGTTTATCACTTGCACATTAAAAAAGCTATCAAAGAGAACTTGTCCTTAGCAAATATAGTTCCTCTTGAAATAGACGACCACCAAGTTCACATTGATGAACATACCAAATTTATTTTGTCTGATGAAAGCTCCAAGTTTTCTAGCGAGCATATTAAAAAACTTTCAGACCACATTATCGCACATAAATCTATGCTCTACGCACTAAGTGCAAATCAAAATTCGTAAAGGAATAAATATATGGAAAATACTAACATGGAACAACCCATAGATGCTAACAATGGAAATGCACAAGAGCAAATCTTAATAACAAATAGTCCAACTGAAAATAGCAATCAAGAGGGCTCCACTTTTGGGAAATTTAAAGATGCAACAAGTTTATTAAACGCTTATAAAACTCTTGAAAAAGAGTTCACAAAAAAAAGTCAAAAACTATCTACGCTATTAAAAAATCAAGCAAATAGCGAAGAAAGTACTGCAAATATAGGCAAAAATGACATTTTAGATGATAAAAATTGCGTTTTTAATAAGAATGACGATATTAATGATACTATCAAAAAGCAAGATATGAATAATATTAGAGAGCCGCTATATAAGCAAAAATCATGGCTAAGTAAAGTAAACAGCTTTTTTGAAAGTAACAGTGATGCAAAAAAGTACGCACCAGAAATAGCAGACATAATTCTAGCTGACAAAGATTTATCTTGCAGTGAGAACTGCTTAAATTACGCGTACAATATTGCAAAAGCCAAAGCTTATGTTGAACCTGCAAAACTTTTAGATGACCCAAACTTTATCAAACAAATTCTTTCTAATGAAAACATAAAAAATAAAATCATACAAAGTTATATTGATGAAATTAGAAAGAGCAAACAAAATTTGAGGGTTATTTCTGGGACTGTTGACGATATTAGTTTTGCCCCAACAAAAAGTAAACCCAAGAATTTAAAAGAAGCTTCTTTAGTTTTTAAAAAATATTTAGAATCATAACACACAATTAAGGAGAAAAAATGGTTACTTTACAAACCGCAGACAACGCATTAAAAGAAGTATATCTAGGCGTAGTAGCCGACCAACTAAATACTTCAATCAACCCATTGCTTGCAAGAATTAACCAAACCACATCAGACGTTTGGGGTAAAGAAATAAGAAAGTTAGCCCCATATGGAATCAATGGTGGTATTGGTGCTGGGGACGAGGATGGTACTTTGCCATCAGCAGCAGGCAACAACTACGCTCAATTCGTACTTGAGCTTAAAAACCTTTATGGTAAAATTGAAATTTCTGACAAAGCTGTCAGAGCATCAGCATCATCCGCAGGTGCTTTTGTAAATCTATTAAACGCTGAAATGGAAGGACTGATCAAAGCTAGTAGCTTTAACTTTGGTAGAATGCTTTACGGAGATGGCAGTGGCGTTTTAGCAAACATTACATCAAACTCTACTAATTCTATCACTGTTGACGCTGTAACTAACCTTGTTGAAGGTATGGTTGTTGATATTATTGACGCGTCAAATGGGTCAGTAGTAAATAACGGCAACGCAAGAAGAATTACATCTATAAATCGTGCAACTAAAACTGTAAACATTTCAGGCACAGCACTATCAGCAGATGCATACAAGCCAACAGAATCTGCTTCATATGCAATTTGTGTACAAGGTTCATATGGCAAAGAATTGACTGGTCTTTCAGCAATATTTAGTGGCACTGGTTCACTATATGGTTTGAGCCGTAGTGAATACAGCTGGATGATTCCATACATGAAAGACATTAAAAATGGCAACACAGCAACTGACATTTCTGATGTCATCATGCAAACAGCTATTGATAACTTAGAAGAAAACTTTGACAGCAAAGTAGACTTTATTGTTTGCTCAGCTGGCGTTAAAAGAAACTACCAAGAGTACTTTACAAGTTACAGAACAAATATTGACATTATGGACATCGCAGGTGGTTATAAAGCAATGTCTTACAATGGTATTCCACTTGTTTCAGACAAGTTTGTTAAACCAAACACTATGTATATGCTAAACACAAAAGCATTCAATTTGCATCAACTTTGCGATTGGCAATGGTTAGAAGGCGAAGATGGAAGAGTTATTAAACAAACTCAAAACAAACCAACATACACTGCAACACTTGTTAAATATGCAGACATTATTTGCGACCAACCAAGTGGTCAAGCAATGATTACAGGAATTAAGGAGTCTTAATAAATTTATTCCCTCAATCGAGGGAATAAATTTTTAATAGCTATGAAAGCAAATTTTAATCAACTTATTAAAGTACAAGATATCTTTTTTATAAGCGAAAGAATTAAAGACATAAACGAAAACTATATACTTTTTTATAACACAAAAAATCACAGATATGAGATACATGATATAGCTAACCAAATTTGCAGTGAGTGCATAACTTTCTTTGATTATCCAACAAAAGAAATACTGTTTAGGCTAAAATCATCAAATAAACAAAATATGCAAAAACTGCTCATAGATATTGAAAAACATAATGAAAAGCTAGAAAATGAGCGTAAAACCGCCCAAACCAATGCAGCAAATGATAAGTTAAAAGCAATTATAAATTATGCACAAACCTTTGCTTGCAAAGATTTGTCAGTTTCACAAATACACAAAATTATTAATTAAAAGGAATAAACAATGACTAAAGA
>CATKXA010000060.1 GCA_949840475.1 uncultured Thermoanaerobacterales bacterium
ATGGCGAGAACCTTTGCTTTAAAGTTTTTAAAAACTAGCAAGAGTAAATATAACGGGGCAGAGATTTCTAATGATATCAATGAAGCCCAAGCATATAACGAAAAATATATCAATGACAATATCAGAAAAGCAGTAAAAGAAACTAAAGGTGTTACTGTCAAATACAATGATGAATATATCGATGCATATTTTCATTCAAACAGTGGCGGAAGAACAGCAAATGCAAAAGAGGGCTTTAACTATTTAGGCGACGGCTATGAATATTTAAAAAGTGTACAAACTTCAGACAGCGACAGCAATACTAAAAACTTCTCCTTTAGTTGTACTTTCACAAAGAATGAGATTTTGAACGCTCTTAGAAATATGGGTGTCAACGTCGCAAGCATTTCAACTTTTAAAAAGGGCGAAATAGGCGAAAGCGGTAGGTGTTTGACCTTTATTGTTGGAGGTAAAGAAATATCTGCTAACACTTTTAGACTTAATATTGGTTCAACAAAATTAAAGTCAACACTTATAAGCTCTATAACTGTAAATGAAAGTTCTGTTACTATTAAAGGTCAAGGTTATGGCCATGGAGTTGGTCTTAGTCAAGAAACAGCTATTAACTTAGCTAAAGAAGGTAAAAACTATAATCAAATAATTTCTTATTTCTTTGATAATGTTAAAATTTCTTAATAACGTGACTAAAAATTTTCACTTCAAAGCACTATAGCTTTTAGATAATTTCATTATTAATAGTAGAGTTAGTAGTAGGTGTTGTTAATAAGTTAAAAACTCTAAAATTGTTATATTTTATGGGGGCTTGAAGTGTTTATAAGTTGTTTAAATTTCTTTAATAACTTAAAAGTAATTAATATAGGTGTTGAAAACTTTTATCAAAAACAAAAAGGAGCGGTACTGCTCCTTTTTTATACTTTAGCAAATTGACTGTTATATAGGTTAGCATAAAAGCCTTTTTTAGCAAGAAGTTCTTCGTGTGTTCCTTGCTCAATTACGTTACCTTTGTTCATAACCAAAATAATATCTGCGTCTTTAATAGTAGAAAGTCTATGTGCAACAATGAATGAAGTTCTGCCTTTCATTATTGTATTAAAGGCTTTTTGGATATTTATTTCTGTTCTAGTATCAATGTTACTTGTCGCTTCGTCAAGTATTAGCATTGGAGGCTTTAAAAGCATTATTCTTGCAATACATAATAGCTGTTTTTCGCCTTGAGATAAGTTAGAACCACCCTCAGTTACCATTGTGTCATACTTTTGAGGCATCTTTTCTATAAAGTCATGTACACCTGCAAGTTTTGCAGCCTCGATAATGTCTTCAAGAGGGATATTTGGATTACCATAGGCTATGTTATCTCTAATGCTTGCGTTAAATAGCCAGGTTTCTTGCAATACCATACCATACTTACTTCTAAGTGAACTTCGCGTTATTTCTTTAATATTGCTACCACTTACGCTAATGCTTCCATTGTTGACGTCATAGAACCTCATTAAAAGGTTAATAATAGTGGACTTTCCACAGCCAGTAGGTCCAACTATAGCTACCTTCATACCTTGTTTAACTTCTAGGTTTAGGTTTTGAATAAGTTTAACTTTAGGAATATATGAAAAGTCTACATTCTTAATAGACACTTCGCCATTGCAATCTAAAAGCTCTGGTAAGTTTTCATCAGATACTTCATCAGGTTCTTCAATTATGTTAAATACACGTGCGGCGGCGGCAAAAGCTGTTTGAATATCTGAAATATTACTGCTGATTTCTTCAAATGGTCTACCAAATGAGTTGGCGTATGAAAGGAAGGTACTTATTACATCAATAGATATCTTTCCTTGCATAGCTTCCATTGCACCAAACAGACCAACAACGCCGTATACAATACCATTTATAAACCTAGTTGAAGGCTTAGACAGGTTGCTATAAAACTGAGATTTTTCGCCAATCTTATAGTAGTTTTTATTTATCTTTGAAAAGTTTTCTATGCTGTCTTCTTCATGGTTAAAGGCTTTAACTATTCTTTCTCCTGCAATGTACTCTTCTAAGTAGCCAGACAAGTCGCCCTGCGTTTTAACTTCCAATTTAAAGTATTTTTTAGACTTTTTAACAATGTAACCAGTAACTAAAACACTTAGTGGGGTTAAAACAATTATGATTAAGGCAAGTGGCAAGTTAAGAATTAACATTGATACAAGTGTACCAATAATAGACATTGAGCCGGATATGATTGCAGCAAAGCTACTTAAAAATCCGTCAGTAATAACGTCTATGTCGTTTACCATTCTAGATAGCAAATCGCCATGCGAGGTGGTATCTATATATGAAAGAGGCAATGAGTTTATTTTTTTGAATAATAAATCTCTAATCTTATACGTTGCTTTAAACTCATAAGCGTTTATGGTTATCGAGCCTAGAGCATTAAATATTGCTGCAATCAGCACTGTTCCAATCATTAGCAGTGCATAAATGGTTATAGCCCTAAAATCAACATTATTAGCCCCGATTGCACTACCAATAGCTTTACCTAAAAAGATAGGAACTAAAAGTTCGGCAACAGAGTTCAAAAGGTCAAAAATAAAGGTAAGATACAAATAATGCCTATAAGGTTTTGCGTACTTAAATACTTTTTTAATTACACCGAAGCTACCTTTAGATTTAAGGTATTTGCTCTTAAATTTTCGCGTTTCTTTTTCTCTTACAGCGTTTGAAGAAAGTTGGGAGTTAGTTTGTGCCATTTTTAACCTCCTTCTTGTTTTGTGACTCATGAATTTCGCGATAAATATCACAACGCTCTAGTAGTTCTTCATGAGTACCAATGTCTGCTATGTTGCCACTATCAACAACAATGATTTTATCTGCGTCTTTTAGCGAGTTTGTTCTTTGTGAAACTATAAAAGTAGTGGTTTTAAGCACTGTATGTATGGCTTTTCTAAGTTTTGCATCTGTTGCAAAGTCAAGAGCACTGGTACTATCGTCAAGTATGATAATAGCAGGCTCGTTAACCAAAGCTCTTGCTATTGTAAGCCTCTGTTTTTGACCACCAGAAAAGTTAGTACCGCCTCGTTGTACTGGGTGGTCTAGAAAGTCTGGATATTCTTTAACAAAGTCATAAGCCTGAGCTATTTTTAATGCCTTTATAAGTTCTTCGTCTGTTGCATCTTTTTTACGCCAGCAAAGGTTTTCTCTGATAGTTCCTGAAAATAGAGTTGGGTTTTGTGGAACAATGCCAACTAGTGACCTTAGGTCTTCAACCTTATATTTTTTAACATTATGTCCATTGACAAGCACGGTGCCTTTATTAACATCGTAAAGTCTTGGAATTAAATTTGTTATTGAGCTTTTGCCGCTTCCAGTACCACCAATGATTCCTATCGTTTGCCCCGGCTCGGCTACTATTGATAGGTCTTTGACAATATCTTTTAAATTGCTGTACGAAAAGCTAACATTTTGGAATTCAACTTTACCAAAGTCTTTGCTATCTCTGTTGATTTTGATAGGGTTTTCAGGCGAATTGATAGAGTTCTTTGTTTCCATGAGCTCATTAATTCTGTTTTTAGCAATTTTCATTCTGGTTAAAACTGTTATAATTCTAGCAAAAGCAATAAGTGCACCTGAAATTTGTGAGAAATAATTGATAAAAGCAAGCAAGTTACCTTGGCTAACAGAACCAGTATTAATTAAAAATCCACCAAAATAGATAACGGCAACGATTGCAAAGTTGATAACTAAGTATATTAGTGGGTGCATAATAGCACCTAAGTAACCTAGTTTTAAATCGTTTTGTAAAAGTGCTGTGTTGGCATTTGTGAATCTATCTACCTCAAAGTTTTGCTTATTAAAAGCTCTAACAACTCTAATACCGCTCAAGTTTTCCATTGTAATTTGACTGGTTTTATCGAGTTTAACTTTACCAGAAGTTAGAATTGGTTGCATCTTTTTCATAATAACAAACACTATAGTTAAAAGTATAGGCGATACAACTAGGAATATTAAGCTTAGCTTTAGGTCAACAAATATAGCCATAACCAAAGAACCAATGAGCAAGAACGGGATTCTCATAACATTCCTTAAAATTTGGCTGGTACCTTCTTGAATATGATAAACGTCGTTTACGCTTCTGTTTAGTATTGTTGTGGTACTGAACTTGTCTAGCTCAGCATACGAAAAAGTATTAACATGTTTAAATATATCGTTTCTTATATCTTTACCAAGGCCTTCGCTTGTAACCGATGCACATTTTTGACCGAGGATTGCAAAGACCATGCCTAAGATATTGATAGCAAGTATAATAATTGCCATTTTTATAATGAAAGGTTTGTCGTTATTTTTGATACCTTCGTCAATAATTTTCGCCATGAAGAATGGAGCAAATACTTCGCTCAGTGCTTCTAAGGCTTTACAAAAAGGTCCAAAAAAGACTAGAAACTTATAATTTCTCAAGTATGAAAATGGGTTAAATGCAGATTTCACTTTTGCCTGTTTTTGCTTTTTCATTTGATACCTATATACTTAAATAATATTTTAAAGTATATAAATAATAAATATTTTAGTCAAATAAAATTATCTACCAAATCACATAAAATCTTTTAGATTATATAAAAAAGTACTTGATATTTAATAAATTTCGAACCACAAAAAAAGCAAAAGGTAACTGATTTAATATAAAATATGTAATAATTTTCTTATTTTAAAGCGTTTTTTGCATTTTTTGCAAAAAAGTTTTTTCAAATTTAGAAGGTATAATGTACTGCTTTTTGGGTAAATATTAATGTGGAGGATAATTATGGATTTTATAAATTCAGAAACTTTAAAAAATTTAACAAGAGCATTTGCTGCTGAATGTCAAGACGGAGCAAAGTATCAATATATGGCAGACATGGCAACTACGCAAAAGCTGTCGTATGTTTCAACAATTTTAAAACAACTTGCTACAAATGAAATGGCTCACGGCAAAATTTTTTACGATTATATTGCTAGTCAAAAACAGGGCGGTGTTGAAATTGTAGAAATCAAAGCAACCTACCCTATGCTTAATGGAACGCTTGAAGAGATGCTTCAAATAAAAGGCGACAATGAAGAAAAACAAGCAACAAGTGTTTACCCAGCCTTTGCAAAAACAGCAGAAAAAGAAGGTTTTACAGATATTGCAAGCAAGCTAAGAGAAATTGCTAAAATTGAAGCTTGTCATGCAGATGTTTTGCATCAACTCTATCAGATGATGAGAAACAGCACTCTATATTCTAGTTCTAGTGCTAAATTATTTAAGTGCTTTAACTGTGGTCATGAGGACAAACTAAAAAAAGCTTGGAAAAAGTGTCCGCTATGTTCAAAAGACCAAGGTTTTGTTAAAATTAATCTTTGTGGCAGTGCAAAGGACTGTGATTGTTAAGAGGCTTACGCCTCTTTTTTGTTGTAATCAAAATTTCCAGTATTTACAAATCTTCTTTTGTGTGATAAAATTAATTTTATGGCTAATGAAGATATTAACTACTATCTATTGTTAGATTTTTATATCGATAGACTTCCAAGTTATGACTTTAAAACAGGTGCTGAAGGAAGGGCTTTTTTCGTTGATGACGATTTTGTAGTTAAACATATCAGTTGTGCCAAAGACTCCAACAGAGCCAGAGATTTCTATAAACATTGTGAAGAAGTTAGAAATTTCCATAAAATGGGTTGTATTTTGCCTAAGTATTATGCTTATACAATCAAAGAAAGCAAAACAAATCCTGAAAACGTAGACATGTATATTTTAATTGAACGTATGCCTGGAGAAGAATTATTTTTTACGTCACTAGAAGCCGCATACGAAAGTTTGTTTTATCCAATATGCTCTAAAGAAGAATACACTAGCACAATTTACTATAATAAGAATTTGCATCTAGAAGCAAAAATTTATAAGAAGTTTTTAGATAGTATATTAGAGTCAAATTTAAAATTTGAAGCAATGTCAGACAGCGAAATAGAAAATTTTATAAAAACCGATTATATTATGACTTTAGGACAAACCTATGCGTTTACAGACATTAATTCAGGAAATGTTTTGATATCTGAAAGCAAGCTTTCATTAATTGACCCATCACTTCCAGAATGGGTTGCAAGATATCAAAAGATGGCAACAGGCGAAAGAGTCTTTTTTGATATTTTGTATTTGTATCTTGTCAATAAAGATGTTTTTCACTGTGCAAACAGGGCGAGAAACTTTAGTGATCTAAAATATCAAATTATGGGTGCAAAAGAAGAAATTTTGGCTTTGTCTGAAAAAAATATTTTGAGATTGATTAAAAAACTAAATGAAATGTATAAGCCTGTTGTGACTAATAAGTTACTAAAATCACAAATTGAGGATTATGCGAAAAATGCTGTTGGCTTAAACAGAATGAAAAGTGTTTTGAAAGAAATAGAAATGGGCGAATAAATACTGGACGCTGTGCACGCTCTTTTGGTTTGGTATTTACAAGCTTGAGTTTACATGGTATAATATTTATATGGAAATTTTACAAACGCAGCAACCAAATTACAATGCTTTGCTAGAATACTATATTAAGCATTTAAACGAATATTCTTCTAGTAAAGGAATAGAGGGATCAGTTTATT
>CATKXA010000061.1 GCA_949840475.1 uncultured Thermoanaerobacterales bacterium
CAAGATTAAACATTTTCTTATATTGTTTAATCAGTGCATTTCTTGGCTCGACCAAAATCTTACCAAGTGCTTCTTCGTCTAGATCATGAAGAGATACTGTGATTGGTATTCTTCCAATAAATTCAGTTATAAGACCAAACTTAACCAAATCGTCAGGCTCAACTTTCGCAAGAAGCTCAGCTCTTCTCTTTTCGTCATTTGAAATTTGCACGTCTGTACCAAAGCCTAGTGCTGACGGACTCATTCTTTTTGATACAATATCTTCAAGCCCAACAAAAGCACCGCCACAAATAAATAAGATATTTGTTGTGTCAAGTTGAATACATTCTTGGTTGGGGTGCTTCCTTCCGCCTTGTGGTGGAACTGAAGCAACAGTGCTTTCAAGTATCTTCAATAGCGATTGTTGCACACCTTCGCCAGAAACGTCACGTGTAATTGACATGTTTTCGCTCTTTTTTGCGATTTTATCTATCTCATCAATGTAAATTATGCCCTTTTGAGCCCTTTCGATGTCAAAATCCGCATTTTGTATCAATTTTAATAGAATATTCTCGACATCATCGCCAACATAGCCCGCTTCAGTAAGTGTTGTGGCATCTGCCGAAGCAAAAGGTACGTTTAAAATTCTAGCCAATGTTCTAGCCATCAAAGTTTTACCAGAACCAGTTGGGCCAAGCATCAAAACGTTGCTCTTTTCAAGCTCAACATCGTCAACTTTTTTTGCTTTATTTTGTTTTTGCTCTATAAGATAATTAATTCTCTTATAGTGATTATAGACAGAAACTGCTAATACTTCTTTAGCTTTATCTTGCCCTACAATATATTTGTCAAGTTCTTCTTTGATTTTTTGAGGCTTAGGCAATTCGAGCTTTAAATCTTGCTTTTGTTTACGATTTTCTGCCTCAATTACTTCTTTGCAAATTCTGATACAGTCTTCGCAAACAATAACATTACCATTTGGATTTACTACAAAAGACTTAAACATTGGCTTTGGTCTTCCACAGAAGTCGCAATGCTGTTTATCCTTGTTTTTTCCTTCAGTGTTGTTAGTATTTTCTGCCATTTAAGCTCCTTTATTTTCTTTTATCAAAAATCTTATCAATTAAACCATATTCAAGTGCTTCTTTAGCTTCTAAGAAGTTATCTCTATCTGTATCTTTGGCAACGATATCAATACTCTTGCCTGTATTTTGCGATAAAATCCTATTTAATCGCTTTTTAGTTCTTTGCATATGTTCAGCATGAATAGCAATATCACTAGCTTGACCTTGGAAACCACCAAGAGGCTGATGAATCATAATCTCACTATTAGCAAGAGCATATCTTTTGCCTTTAGCACCACTAGATAGTAACACAGCTCCCATTGAAGCAGCTAAGCCAACGCATGTTGTACATACATCACACTTAATGTAGTTCATAGTGTCATAAATCGCAAGACCTGCTGATACGCTTCCGCCTGGGCTATTTATGTACATCATGATATCTTTATTAGGGTCTTTAGCTTCTAAAAAGATTAACTGTGCAACAGCCAAGTTTGCTGTTTCATCAGTGATTTCGCCAGAGATAAATATTATTCTGTCTTCAAGTAATCTAGAGTAAATGTCATATGAACGCTCGCCACGGTTTGTTTGCTCAACAACCATTGGGATAAGCATGTTTTTTTCTTTCATATTCTGCCTCACTTTACTTTATATTATTAAGCTCTTTTAATTTATTTATAACCTTTTCGCTAAGAATAGTGTTTTTAAGAAATTCTTCTTGCCCATTTTTCATTTCACGCTCAAGGTCTGTAATATTCCTACTTGTAGCTTTTGCAATCTCTTCAAGCTTAGATTTGATTTCTTTTTCTGTTACTTTTATCTTTTCTTGCTTAATGATTTCTTCTAAT
Organism: uncultured Thermoanaerobacterales bacterium; assembly: GCA_949840475.1. Taxonomy (GTDB): domain Bacteria; phylum Bacillota; class Clostridia; order Christensenellales; family UBA1242; genus UMGS2069. Next base: position 1,889 of record CATKXA010000061.1, read on the forward strand.
ACAAGAGAAGTTTTAACGCTTCTTTCAGCATCTTTTTCATGAGATTTTCTGAATTGTTCAACGTTTGTTCCCATATATTCTAAATATTGCTCAAAACGCAAACCTTGATAAGCAAGTCTTTGGCTCATATCTTGCACAATATGGTCAATTTGGTGTTCAACCATTGATTTTGGAACTTCAACTGTTGCATTTTTAACAATTTCGTCAACTAGCTTGTTTTCAGCTTCAACCTCTGCAGATTTTGCTTTGCTTTCAGCTAGCTTTTTGCTAATATCTGCCTTTAAGTCTTTTAATGTTTCAAACTCACTTACAGATGAAGCGAACTCATCATCAAGCTTTGGCATAACCTTTTCACGAATGCCTAGAAGTTTAACAGCAAATACTGCTGGTTTGCCTTCTAAGTCTTTTGAATGATATGGTATTGGGAATGTTACATTAATATCCCTTTGCTCATTGATCTTCATACCAACAACTTGCTCTTCAAAACCAGCAATAAATGTATGAGAACCTAGCTCCAATTCTTGGTCTTGTGCAGTGCCACCGTCAAACTTAACGCCGTCAACACTACCAGAGTAATCAATATTAACTAAATCACCATCTTTTGCTTCTCTATCAGACACTTCAGTGTAGCGAACTTGTTTTAATCTCATTTGCTCAAGCTCATTTTTAATTTCAGCGTCAGTAACCTTAGCCTCTTTTTTAGCAATTTCAATGCCTTTATAATTTCCAAGAGTAACCTCAGGTAAAAGAGTTGTTAAAGTTTCAAATTTTAAACCTTTTTCATCCATTTGCAAAACTTTAACTTCAGGATAATCAACTGGGAATAATTGTTTTTCTTTGTTTAACATTTTAGTGTAGTAGTCAGCAAAACTATCATTAAAAGCATCTTCATAGAAAACGCCTTTGCCATATGTTTGCTCTAACACTTTTCTAGGAACTTTACCTTGACGGAAACCTTCCTTCTTGTATTCATTTTTGTGTTTTTGGTAAGCCTTTTCAATTTCTGCTTCCCACTCTTTTGCGTCAAGTTCAAATGTTGCTTTGATTTGACCTTTTTTAATTTCGCCTAAAGTATATTTCATTATTTTCTCCTTTTTATAGCTTTATGCACTTATAGCACTTTATAGTTTAATAACTATAAAAATAAATGTCAAGTAAAAGAGGTTTTTTCTCAAACGAAAAAACCTCTATAATTCTTATAAATACTCACTTTTATAAGTTTTACTACTTTACTAATACAAAATCAAAACTATAAAAGTAAATAAGGTAAAGATTGCAAAAAATGTTGCACCAATAACCGACCAAACTTTTTCTTTTTTTAAGTTTACAACTTCAACTTCCTGACCTTTTAGTTCGCCTTCTGGAGCAATGGTCATTCCGTCTTTACTTGATACGTCAGCAATCACAGCTTTTTGCTCTTTAACAGCTCTATCTATTGCGTAAATTTCTGTGCAATGAACAACAAGAGATGCAAACATTAAACCAAACGCTACAACATAAAGAGCTAAAGCAAAAGTTACACATATAGGATTTGCTGTAAACTGAAATACCATTACACAAATAGTAGCAAGAATAAAAGCTAAATATTTAGCATAATTTATTGCCTTGATAATCTCTTTTTTCTTGTCCATCACTTACCTTCAAACTTAAATTATAAAATGAAAGAAATTACAATTAACACAACTGATACAGCCCAAATAATCCAAAGCCAGATATTCTTTCTTCTAACAATATAAAAGCAAGAAATAATAACAAGCACTAGATATGAAATAACTTGTGCAATTATTGATAGTGCAGTAGAAATTTGACCGCTTAATCCAACTTTAGATAAAAGCAAAGAAATACCTACACAAATAACTGCTACAAAACATACTAAATTTAATAACCAACCAGCACTTTTAGCTGCTTTTCCATTTGACATAAGAATTTAACCTCCAAATTTTATGTTTTTATTTTAACAAACTACTCTAAAAATGTAAAACCAAACAATGACATTTTTTAACATTTTTTAAGTTTTTTGAGTGTGGAAACAAAATAATTCGGCAACTTGCACTCAAAAACCATTGATTCTTTTGTTTTAGGATGAGCAAGCTGTAGCCTTATTGCATGCAAAAGCTGCCCCTCAAGTTTAAACTTTTGCTTAGCATAGCCGTATGTTTTATCCCCAACTATTGGATGTCCCATATGTTTAGCGTGTACTCTAATTTGATGAGTTCTTCCAGTTTCTAAATCAAACTGACAAAGCGTATAGCCTTCGTACCTTTCTATAACTTTAAAATGAGTTATTGCTAATTTACCACTATTACTCACTGTATACTTTTTTCTATCGCTCGGCATTCTGTCAAGAAAAGTTTCAATCGTTCCACTATCCTGCTTTAAGTTCCCCTCAAGAAGAGCAACATATGTTCTTTTGCAAGAATGCTCTGCAATTTGACTAGCTAAATTCAAATGTGCTTCGTTTGTTTTAGCTACAACAAGTAGCCCAGAAGTATCTTTATCTATTCTATGCACAATACCAGGTCTTACGCTATCTAAACTCGACAACGAATTTAAGTGATATAGTAGTGCATTTACTAATGTATGTTCATAATTCCCCGGTGCTGGATGCACAACCATTCCCTGCTTTTTATTGACTATTAAAAAGCTCTCATCTTCGTAAACAATATCAAGCTCAATATCTTCAGGATTAATATCCTCAAGCCCAACATTTTTGTTGAAGCTTACAATTATGCAGTCGCCATTTTTCACAATAGTTCCAGCTTTTACTTGCTTTCCGTTTACTTTCGCACCGCCTAAGTCTATTTGTTTTTTTATTTGCGACCTTGTCCAATCATCTAAAGTTTCACTTAAAAAAACATCTAATCTCTCTTGGCTTTTTAAATCTGTTATTACAATAGTTTGTTCCATTTCTTATTCGTTTTCCCATTTTTTACATAAATCATAAAACAAGTATTTTTCGCAAGCTTTTTATGGTTTATTTATTTTTATCATCTTTTGACACTGATTTTTTATCGCTTTTTGCGTTTTTTAGTGTTTCTCTTAACGTATTTAACTCTTCAAGCTTTTCGCTATCATTCACTTTATCATCTTCTTTTTTTAATGGTTTTGATGCTTCTTTGTCCTTTTTAATTATTGCTATAATAAAATACAAAATAGCCAAAATAACACCAAAGGTAATCGCCATATCCGCAACATTAAAGATTGCAAAATCAATACTCTTAAAGTATATAAAATCTCTTACTCCACCAAGGAATACTCTATCGATAAAGTTGCCTATTGTCCCGCCAAGAAGTAATGCAATGCTAATTTTAAACAGTTTTGAATTGATATATTTTTTAGTGATAATCAAATACACCATAATAGCAATCGCAGGCAAAGACAATATAATAAAAAATATTGTTGCATTTTGCATAATTCCAAAGCTAGCACCCTTGTTAAATGTACTTTCTAGCCACAAAAAGTCACCTATAAGCGATAAGCTTTTGCCGTAAAGGAAATACTTGCTTATTTGGTCTAAAACAACTACTACGGCAGCAACTATAAACCCTATTATCATTATGTAACCTCTATTAAAAATTTGTTGATAGCTTTTAGAGTTTCTACGTTTGTAGTAAGTCCATCAAATATCATATAAGCATGAACAGCCCTAAGCTCACTTTTATCAAAGAATAGTTTTTTGACTTTAACGCCACTATCTTTTAGTTTATTATACATAACTTCGCTTTGCGAACTATGTAGTTTATCAATTTTTCCACTAGCCAAAAAACAAGGAGGAAATTTACTATCGACATAATTGATTGGCGACAAGTTGTCGTTCTCTTGCATGTCCTTACCCTTGCCTTTCAAACTAGCTTTAGCATATGTTCTAATATTTGGGAACTTACTTGTCTGCATTGTTGTTAAATTATAAACACCATAAAGCAGAATAAGCCCTTTAATAGCCTCTAAAATCTCTTTTGCATCTATTTTCCCACTACTAAGCTTACCTGCAACCAAAGAGCTTATATGGGCACCAGCAGAGTCGCCAGCTAGTATTATCTTGTGCGGATCAGCACCGTAGTCACTTGCAATACTTCTAGCATAGTTTATTGCTGTAATAGCATCAGCTACAATACTATCTATTTTATACTTTGGAGCCAAACCATAATTAACATTGAATACAACAAAGCCCATTTTAGCAAGACGTCTACAAAGCGTAGTATAAATGCCCTTAGAATAGCCCATCCAGCCACCACCATGAAAGTATACAATCATTGGTTTACTATTATCTTTTATCTTATGATAGTGAACATCGAGCTTCTGATAACGATTTGCATTTTGGTTATACTTTAAATTACGTTTAGTCTTAATACCACTGATTGGCTTATGAAAATTATACACTAATCCAGAACCGAGTGTACCAAGGAGTGTAATAAATTTAGTGAGGTATATCATTCTTCAATTTTAGCATAATTTACTTTATTTTCAAATAAATATTGTTTCAAAAAACATAAATTCATACTTTTTTAAAA
>CATKXA010000062.1 GCA_949840475.1 uncultured Thermoanaerobacterales bacterium
ATTAATAAACGTCATTTTACAAATTGCTTCAGCATATGGAAAGAGTAAATGCGACCAAAAAATACTAGGAACAACCTCAGCTAAAGAGTTCGCGAAAAACATTTATAAAGGCAAATTTGTAGAAGATTTTTTTATTATATGCTTAAATAATTCAAACCACATTATTGCAACAAAACAGGTAAATAAAGGTACTAGCAGTGAAGTAGCCGTTGACATTCGTTCATTAACAAAGATTGCTCTCGCAAACCAATGCGAAAGAATAATTTTGCTTCACAATCACCCAAGAGGCTTAGCAAGACCATCAGATGAAGATGTTGCTTTCACTTCTAAAATCATATTTAGTTGTATTATAAATAATATCGAAGTGCTTGACCATATTATTGTGGCAGAGGACGACACCTTCTCGTTTGAAGAGTCAATGATACTTCGTGAACTCAAACGCGATGCCTTAAGAAAATTACCTTTCGACCAAAACGCAAAAGATAAGTTCGGTCAAGCTAGCTCAAACTATTTGATAGGTTAAATTATTTACAACAAAAAAAGCGAATTTAACATTCGCTTTTTTTTATTTAAAATGTAAATTGTTTTAAAAGCTTTTCTTTTGGAACAGCCATTAAGAAGATGCCAAGCTTAGGACCAGATGATGCACCAAGCAACAAATTATACAGAATTTCAAAATATCTCTTTTGAGTCTTTTTAAGCTCTGCTGGCTCCAAGTCAAGATATTTAACCACACCATAAAGCTCAGTCTGTAATTCATCACTCGAAGCATATGTTTTATCTAGTAGCTCAATCGTCTTTTTCACCCAGCTCTTTTCATCGCTATTTAATGTGCTATAAAACTCAGTATTTGGCTCTGTAAGCAAATTAACTTGATACTCTTTGCCATAGGTTTCAACCCAATACTTAGCTTTTTCAAGTCGTTCTTTATAATACTTAGACGCTGGGTCAGCGTTCTCTTTTTTCATTAACTCTGCAAGCATCCTTTCATTAAAGTTAACGATAGGTAAAAATGTTGCAAGATAACTGAAATTTGGATAATTTAAATAGTCTTTAGTAACACCAGTATAGCTCAAAATTTCAGTATTGCCAGCATCAAGTTTACCGTCAAACATTGCTTTAACAAATCTATCAAACTCACTGTAATAACGAATAACATCGTTATCAAAAGCAATGTTAAAGCTTTGCATTGGCTTATATTTTGCATATAGCCACAAAATTTGATGCTTGTCATAAACTTTAAGTAGTTCTGTTAAAGTTAAAACATTACCCTTAGATGAACTCATCTTGGCTCCGCCACCTTTAACGCCAATAAAGTTAAAACCTTCACTTACAGGTGGTTCATAACCAAAAATCTCACGTGAAACACGTTCTGCAACATCGTGGCTACCATTTTTAGTGAAATGGTCCATTCCGCCAGACTCAAAGGCAACATTTTCTTCTTGCCAACGCATAGGCCAGTCAACTTTCCACTGAAGCTTAATATTTCTTGCCTCTAAAACATTAATAGTTTTCTCTTCCCCGCAAGCACATTTATATTTAATATCCCCAGATTTTTCATCATAGCTCAAAATTGTTGTAAAGTCTTTGCCACATTTATCACAATAGATACTAATAGGATAAAAGTTATCTCTCTCGCCCTCTTCTGCATCTTGAGTTCTAAAGCTATCAATAATATCAAAAATTTCACGACGCTTATCCATAGCGAGCTTGATTTTTTTAGCATATCTACCGCTTCTATACTCTTTAGCTTGATAGATGCATTCAGGCACAATACCAACAGCTTCAAGTTCACCTAAAAATCTCTTTTCAAAGTAACTTGCATAACTTTCACCTTCAGTAAAAGGACTAGGAACGTCAACATAAGGCATTCCAATATATTTATTAAATTCTTCAGGTAGACCTACTGGAGCTTTACGGAATCTATCAAATTCATCTATTGAAAAAATAAATCTAACATTTTTGCCCATTTTTTTAAGAGCAACCGCAACTAAATATGGAGTCAACACCTCTCTAAAATTACCAATGTGTACAAAGCCAGAAGGGCTTGCACCTGAAGCAATGGTGTAAACCTTCTCATTTGGTCTTTCCTTTATAATCTTTTCTGCAATCTCATTTGCCCACATAATATTTCTCCTAACAATAGTAATAATATATATATAATTACCACAAAAGTCAATTAAAATAAAAAAATACAAAACTCCTTTCATAAAAAGCGTAGAGCAAAAATATACTTTAGCAGAGGAGTTACTATGTCTATTTTAAATTCAAACCCAAACGAATTAATAAATGAATATTCTTCAAGCCTGAGCGGAATAAATGACGATACGGCAGTAAAAAACAAACAAGCTTACGGCGAAAACAAACTCGACCCACCTAAAAAGATAACTATGCTATCCCGCTTTGTTGCACAGTTTAAAAACTTAATGGTTATAATCCTTTTAATCTCTGCTGTTATATCAACAGTTATCGCTCTATGCACAAAAACATATAGCGACCTTTTTGAAGGCGGTCTTATCTTTATAATTGTAATTTTGAACGCTGTCATTGGCGTGATGCAAGAAAGACGTGCCGACCAAGCCATTGCTCTTTTGCACAAAAAAACTGAGCCCTTTGCTAAGGTCTATCGAAATGGCAAACTTGTAAAAATTCCAACTGAAGAAGTTGTTGTTGGCGATATAGTGTCAATTAAAGCTGGCGATTATATCCCTGCTGATATCAGACTCATCGAAGCAAATAACTTAAAGTGCGACGAAAGCACCCTCACTGGAGAAAGCCATGCAGTATTTAAAAATGCCGACGTTTTATTAAAGGACGAAACACCTATTGCTGAACAAGAGAACATGTGCTTTTCTGGAACTTCTTGTACATATGGCAATGCAAAAGGCATAGTTGTTCGAGTTGGCAAACAAACAGAAATGGGCAAGATTGCCAAGCTGTTGTCGTCATCTGTCAAAGAAAAAACACCACTTGAAAAGAACATAGATAAGATTGGTAAATTCTTAACTTATGGCATCTTGGCAATAGTTGCCGTTGTATTTTTAGTAGAAATTATATTCGCTAAAAATATAAGCTTTATGGATTCATTTTTAATAGCAGTAGCTCTAGCAGTTGCTGCAATCCCTGAAAGCCTTACCGCCGTTATAACAATAGTTATGGCTCTTGGCGTCGAACGCCTTGCAAAAAAACAAGCCATTGTAAAAACCCTAAGCTCAGTAGAAACACTTGGCTGTTGTAATGTAATTTGCTCCGATAAAACTGGCACTCTTACTCAAAATAAAATGACAGTTAAACATATTTTTATCAATAATAAACTATCTAACGATTTTAAAAATGACAACAAAACTGCAGAAATATTTTATCAAGCACTAACGCTTTGCAACAACGCACAAGAGGACGACAAAGGAAATATCATAGGCGACGCAACCGAAACAAGCTTATTTGCACTTGCAAAACAAAATAGCAGTTTTGATAGCTTTAAAACCTATCAAAGGCTTCATGAGTTCCCGTTTGACTCAACAAGAAAAATTATGAGTACAATAAACAAAACTCCTAAAGGCAACAAAATGTACTCAAAAGGTGCTTACGACTATCTAATCAATAGATGCACTAAGGTCATGATTGACGGCAAAGCTGTAAAGCTTACAAGTGAGCTACGAGCAAGCATTGACAATGCTGTATCCAGCCTTACAAAAAATGCAGAAAGAGTGCTCGCAATCACTGAAAAAGACAGCACTGCATCTACACTTAAAAATGAAACTGAAGACAACCTGACTTTCATAGGTCTTGTAGGAATTATTGACCCACCAAGAGCTGAAGCTAAGGACGCCATTGCTAAATGTCACAAGGCAGGCTTAAAACCAGTCATGATCACTGGCGACCACCCAGACACAGCCTTTGCAATAGCAAAAGAACTCAACATCGCTCAAAACAGAAGCCAAGTAATAACAGGGCTTGAGCTTGACGCTCTTTCAACCAAAGACTTAGCAAAAGAAATAGAAAAATATACAGTGTTTGCAAGAGTATCGCCAGAACATAAAGTTAAAATTGTCAAAGCTTTTAAAAAGTCTGGCAAGATTGTCGCAATGACTGGCGATGGTGTCAATGATGCACCGAGCTTAAAGGGTGCAGATATCGGCGTATGTATGGGCATCACTGGAACAGACGTAACAAAAAGCGTCGCTGACTTAATCATTACTGACGACAACTACTCAACAATAATAGTTGCAATTAAACAAGGCAGAACTATTTACTCAAACATACAAAAAATAATTCAGTTCTTGCTCAGCACTAACGCAGTTGAGGTTCTAGGAATTTTTGTAGCAACTATTGTGATGCGAGATAGCGTGTTCTTGCTCCCTTCTCAAATACTGTTTATAAACCTAGTCACAGACAGTTTCCCAGCTTTTGCTCTTGGCATGGAAAAGCCAGAAAAAGGCATTATGGATGTACCACCAAGGGACCCTAAACAGACACTATTCTCGGGCAGAGTCGGCACAGGTATACTCTATCAATCTTTTGTTCAAACATTACTCGTTTTAGTTGTTTTCGTTGTCGGCGTAAACATTTATGATAACGCTGTTGCTAGCACAATGGTATTCTTAATTATCTGCTTGATGCAAATAATTCACGCAGTAAACTGTAAAACGCTTGATAGCATATTTAAAATGAATATCTTTAACAACTTAAGTTTCAATCTAAGCTTTTTAGGTTTGTTTGCACTGATTATGTTTGTTGCATTTGTGCCATTTATGCAAGTTGCTTTCAGCATAGTTCCACTCAATGGTATTCAGTGGCTGATTGTCACACTCTCTAGCATAAGCATAATTCCGCTTGTTGAAATTTGTAAACTCATAGTCAATACTTATTATAAAAGAAAGGGCTTGATTGTTTCGAATAACGCTCCACAAACTAAAAAACTAAACATTTTCAAAAAGAAGCAATCCGCTCGAAACTAAAACCTAAACTCGCCCTGCACTACTAAACCCGCCACATATTGCTAAACCCGAACCGTACTGCCCGACCCGAATACTAGTCAGCAATGCTGACGGAGGGGTTTAATTAACTATCATCTCTTACTCATTATTCTCTTAAATATAAGCTTATTTAAAGATTAAATAAAAAACAGCACCCATAGTTTAGGGTGCTGTTTAAATATTTATGCATTAGTGTTTTCAGCTTTTGTTTTTTTACGTTTTACAAAATGCAATATTAGCTTAAACATGAATGCCACAAAAATTATTGCTAGGAATACATACAAAATTATGTTGGTTGCATTAGGAAAAATCATACATATAAAAGTGACAATTAATCCACAAACAAGGTTGCCAGTTATAACGCTTACCATAACTTGCCAAAAGTTTAAGCCAAGAAGTACTGCTAGGCAAGTACCAGTCCAAACGCCTGTTAGCGGTACTGGAAAAGCTACAAATAAGAACACACTTAGCATTTTAATAATTGTACTTTTTACTACACTCTTGTTTTGTACATCAGACGACACTTTGTCCTTTTTGGTTTCAATATCGCCTGTAAAAAATACAACAATTTTTCTAAAGAACTTTTTGGTGTTTAGCCATTTATAAATGGGTTTAAATATCAGTGCCAAAATAGGGACAACTATTATGCTTCCTAAAAAGCCACAACCAAAAGCTTGCATAGCACTTAGCGGTTTAGTCCAAAAACTACTGCTCATGCCAAAAGGTATCGCACCTTTTAGTTCAATCATTGGAACGATAGCTATAATAATAGTAGCGAGCACTGCGTTATCGCCAAAAAGTGTACTAAAAAATTTTGCAATAGCTTCAGTCATTATTGCCCTCTATAAATTTATTCTTTAATTGCTCCAAATCTACGATCTCTGCTCTGATAAGCTTTTAGTGCCTCGTATAGCTCTTTTTTCTTAAAGTCTGGCCAGTAAGTTTTAGGAAAATATAACTCAGCATAAGCTATTTGCCATAGCATAAAGTTACTTAAACGAAGCTCCCCGCTTGTTCTAACTACAAAGTCAAGAGGCTCTTGACCTTTGGTATATAAATTGTCTTCGATTATCTTTTTATCGACTTGGTTTACGCCGCTTTTTATAATGTTGTTAACAGCATAAACAAGTTCGTCTTGACCACTATAGTTGATACCAAGGTTTAATGTAAACTCTGTAAAGTCTTTTGTTTGCTCCATTGTTTTTTCAGCAGCAGTTGCTAAGTCTTTTGGGAACTTTGTGTAATCGCCCATAATGTTTAGCTTTGCCCTTGGAAACTTCTTTAAAAAGTCTTTGCTCACATACTTTCTAAAAGCATTGATTAAAAAATCAATCTCTGCCTTTGGTCTGTTCCAATTCTCAGTAGAAAAAGCATAGATACTAACTGTAGGTATCTTATAA
>CATKXA010000063.1 GCA_949840475.1 uncultured Thermoanaerobacterales bacterium
AGCTTAAAAAGTTGGTCGCTGGCATAAAAACTGATAGCACATTGCCTAACGAACCTAAATCTCTTGAATCTGCGGTCTTCTATTTTTACAAAATGTTTGCGACCAAAGAACAAACCGAGCAAATGGCAAAAACCTTCCAAAAAGGTATATCTTGGGCAGATGCAAAAGCCAGTCTTTTTGAGGTTATGGACGCATATATTTCGCCAATGAGAGAAAAGTATAACTACTACATGAACCATTATGACGAGGTAGAAAAGATACTAAAAGAGGGTTCAAATAAAGCTAGAGAAATAGCTAAGCAAACATTATCAAGAGCAAGAACTGCAATAGGTCTTGATTAATTAATTAAATTTAGATATAATGTAAGCGGAGGTATGTTATGGCAAAACTATATAAATATTCGCAAAATGGTAAAGAGTATAATTACCTCGCTTCTGATGCAGAAGAACAATACTTAGAACTTCATAAAGCTATTACAAGCCAGGACCCTAGTAATTTTATTAGTGCTTGTGTAGACAAGTTTAAAGAATTAGAAGTCAGCGATGCTTTGCATTTAGGTATGAAAGAAAATTTATTATCTTTAAAAACGCTTTTAATTCATTCAACCCCTAAACTAGATTTAGATTATGGGGAAGTTAATAAATATATAAATAATTTATCTTTAAAATTAAAACCAGACAGTGCATTGATACAAAGAATAACAGAAGAGGTTATGAAGAGATAAAAAGTTAAATAAGACGGGAGAAAAAAATGAAATACAGTGAGTTTTTATTAAAGACACAAAAGGAACAGCCATCAGATGTTGATAGCACTGCTATGAGCTATATGGTTCGTTCTGGTATGGTTAAAAAAGTTTCAGCAGGACTATTTTATTATATGCCATATTTTAACATGATTTTAAGAAAGGTTAGTTATCATTTAAGAAGAGCCATGGACTCTATGAGTTGCAATGAAATGAAATTTCCTATTTTAGTTTCAAAAGAAACTCTAGAAAAATCTGGTAGATGGAATGCTTTTGGTAAAGAAATGTTTAAACTAACAGATAGAAACAATGTTGAGTTTGCAATTAGCCCAACAAACGAAGAGTATGCAACACTTGTTGCGGGTAGCTTTGTTCGGTCTTACAACGACTTGCCATTTTCTATTTACCAAATTCAACAAAAGCACAGAGATGAGATTAGGCCACGTAATGGTTTGGTTAGGGCAAGAGAGTTTACAATGAAAGATGCTTATTCTTTCCATGAGTCAGTTGCAGACCTAGAAGATTACTATAAAAGAATGGGTAAGGCATATACAGACTTTTTTGCTAAACTTGGCATTAAAACTGTTCCAGTTTTAGCAGACGGCGGAGCTATGGGTGGTATTTATTGTCATGAATACATGGCTATTGGTGATGAGGGCGAGGCTGATATTGCTTTTTGTGATCATTGCTCTTATGGTGCAAACCTTGAAACTGTTGAGTGTAGAGATATCTACAAAGAAAATACTAAGTTTAAAGGTACCTACAAAGAAATTATAACCAAAGACGTAAAAAGAATTGTAGATTTAACTTCAATGCTTATGCGTGAACCTAAAGACTTTGTTAAAAGTATGGTATACAATGCTGACGGCAAGCTTGTTATGGTTCTTGTTCGTGGGGATAGAGAGGTTAATGAGGCAAAACTTGCAAAGCTTTTAAAAGCTGTATCACTTGAACTTGCTACTGAAAAAGAAATCAAGTCCATTGGTAGTGTTATGGGTTTTGTTGGACCAATCGGTAATTTAAGCAAAGTTAGAATAATTGCTGACTTTGAAATCAAAGCGATGACAATATTTATTGTTGGAGCTAACAAAAAAGATGTTCACTTTATAGATGTAAATAATGCAGACTTTAAGTGCGAATGGGCAGATTTAAGATTTGCAGATAGTAATGATGTTTGTCCTATTTGTGGCGGAAAGCTTAACATTACAAAGGGCAATGAACTTGGTCATATTTTTGCCCTTGGAACAAGATATACTGATAAATTCAACACCACATTCACTGATAAAGACGGAAAACAAAAGATTATGCAAATGGGTTGTTATGGTATTGGCCTTGAAAGAACTGTTGCTAGCATTATTGACCAGCATCATGATGAAAAGGGCTTAATTTTACCATTAAGCGTTGCTCCATTTAAAGTGGATATTATAGTTGTTGATGTTAAAAAGCCTGAGCAGCTTGACTTTGCAAACAAGCTTTATGAGGACTTAGAAAATAAAGAAATTGCGGTGTTGCTTGACGATAGAAGCGAGCGTGCTGGTGTTAAATTTAACGACTTTGAACTTATAGGACTTCCAATAAGAGTAACAGTTGGTAAGGCGTTAGAGCGTGGCGAGGTTGAAATCGACGTTAGAAAAACTGGCGAAAAACTTGTTGTTAAAACTGAAGACGTTGAGAAAACTATCGTTAACCTATTAAAAAAACTTAACTAGTCTTGAATTTAATAAATAAATATGATAAAATACTCCTATGTTAAATAGGGGTATTTTTTTATGATATCTAATGACTTAAAGAAAATAGTGAACGATATAGTTGATGGAACGGTTCATCCTGTTTATTATAATGAAATAGAGGGGAACCTCGGATATAATGTTTTTATTGAGTGTTTAGAGTATGAGCTTGACCTAAGAGAAGCCCAAGTTTATAAGAAGTTTGACGAGTATGATAAATGCTTGACCGAAAAATATAGATTGAGGTACAAAGCCAAAGGTGAAGTTTCTACTCAAGAAATAGACGATATAAAGCATAGGTGTTATCTGGCGTCCGAGGAACTAGATAAAATAAAAGAGCTTTATTATGAATGTAAGGCTTTTATACTTAAAGAAATTAGTGATAGGATTGCTGAGATGCATATTGCAAAGAACCAAACTATTGAGGAAGAAAAAGCAGCTGGAAAATATAATGGTTTTATAGACTATTTACAGAATTTATCGCTAGCAGAATTGTACGACGACAACTCGCCTGTTTGTTATAACTTAATTGAAAGAATACGCAATAAAGTCGAAGAGAAGCGATTAATTTATGCATATAGTGAAGAAGCTTCTGCTGAAATAAATGTATAAAAATAGAGTGAAGAATTTTTCACTCTTTTTTTGTGCCCAATAATTACTATTTTTAAAGCTGACAATAGAAGCTAAAAAGCAAATGCAATGGTTCTTAGACTAAAGCTAAAGTAATATAAATAAATATATAAAACCATTATTATTTGCAAAAAATAGGGGATAACATAAAAAGTTTAAATTTTTTAAATTTTTTTTAAAAAAGTGTTGACTTTGTTTTTTGTTAATGGTATTATATCAACGTTGTCGCGTCTATGACGCTACAGCGTGTACTTTGACAAGTGAATATGAAGAAAGTGTACAAGGTTTTTTTTAACGAATTAAAACAAACTTCTTGTTAATTTCTTTTGTGTAACAAAAAACACAATAATTAGTTTATAACTAACAATACGTCAGTATTAAGTTAGTCTAAGTTAGATTTGAACTTAAGAGTTTGATTCTGGCTCAGGACGAACGCTGGCGGCGTGCTTAAGACATGCAAGTCGAACGGAGTATTTGAAAGCTTGCTTTTAGATACTTAGTGGCGGACTGGTGAGTAACGCGTGAGCAACCTGCCCTATACATCGGGATAACAGTCGGAAACAACTGCTAATACCGAATATGACCACAACCCCGCATGGGGAAGAGGTGAAAGGGTTTACTGGTATAGGATGGGCTCGCGTCTGATTAGCTTGTTGGTGGGGTAACGGCCTACCAAGGCGACGATCAGTAGCCGACCTGAGAGGGTGATCGGCCACATTGGGACTGAGATACGGCCCAGACTCCTACGGGAGGCAGCAGTCGGGAATATTGGGCAATGGAGGAAACTCTGACCCAGCAACGCCGCGTGAAGGACGAAGGTCCTCGGATTGTAAACTTCTGTCCTAGGGGAAAAACAAAATGATGGTACCCTAGAAGAAAACCCCGGCAAACTACGTGCCAGCAGCCGCGGTAATACGTAGGGGGTAAGCGTTGTCCGGAATGACTGGGCGTAAAGGGAGTGTAGGCGGTTTATTAAGTTGAATGTGAAAGCCTGGGGCTTAACCCCAGAACTGCATTCAAAACTGGTAGACTTGAGTGTGGGAGAGGTAAGTGGAATTCCTAGTGTAGCGGTGGAATGCGTAGATATTAGGAGGAACATCAGTGGCGAAGGCGACTTACTGGAACATAACTGACGCTGAGGCTCGAAAGCGTGGGGAGCAAACAGGATTAGATACCCTGGTAGTCCACGCCCTAAACGATGATTACTAGATGTTGGTGGTATCGACTCCATCAGTATCGTAGCTAACGCGATAAGTAATCCGCCTGAGTAGTACGGCCGCAAGGTTGAAACTCAAAGAAATTGACGGGGACCCGCACAAGCAGAGGAGCATGCTGTTTAATTCGAAGCAACGCGAAGAACCTTACCAAGACTTGACATCCAATGAATGCCATAGAAATATGTCAGTTTAGCAATAAACATTGAGACAGGTGGTGCATGGTTGTCGTCAGCTCGTGTCGTGAGATGTTCGGTTAAGTCCGGTAACGAGCGCAACCCCTATTACTAGTTGCCAATATTAAGTTAGGAACTCTAGTGAGACTGCCGTGGATAACACGGAGGAAGGTGGGGATGACGTCAAATCATCATGCCCCTTACGTCTTGGGCTACAGGCGTGCTACAATGGCCATTACAAAGAGACGCGATATCGCAAGGTGGAGCAAATCTCAAAAAGATGGTCCCAGTTCGGATTGTGGGCTGCAACCCGCCCACATGAAGCCGGATTTGCTAGTAATCCCGAATCAGAATGTCGGGGTGAATTCGTTCCCGGGTCTTGTACACACCGCCCGTCACGCCATGGGAGTCGGGAGCACTCGAAACCGGTGTCCTAACCCGCAAGGGAGGGAGCCGTCTAAGGTGAGACTGATGACTGGGGTGAAGTCGTAACAAGGTAGCCGTACGAGAACGTGCGGCTGGATCACCTCCTTTAAAGGAGTAGTGAAAATCACTACATCTTGTCGATGAGTAAGTTGGTAACAACTTACAATAAAATTTTTTAAATTTGCATCTTTATTTTATAAACATGCAGACTTTGATAATCAGTAAACATATCAAAGTATAAATAACCGAAAAAGTACAAGAATTTGTCCACTTTCTTCATTCACTTGAAAATGTCAAAGTTAGAAAAACTAAGCTATCGCTTAGTTTTTTTTATTGTTTATTTAATTTAGAAAAACAATTAATTTGCTTGGTGTTGAAAAATTTTATCATATATGCTATAATATGGTCATGAAAGAAAATATAACTCTCAAGAAAGAATTGAATAGAGATATACTAAAGCTTGCACCCAACTTTTTTGATGAAAACTTTTGTAAGGGGCTAGAGCTTGAGCCCGCAAAAAATATGGAAGAAGCTAAAAAGCTTTTGAAAAATATTTGGTATAATGCAAAATACAGTTATTTAATATATTTGAATAGTGAAATTGTAGGTTATGTTGGTTTGCGAAAATCAGACTTTTGCGATTCTTTTAAAAAGTATTATGCAGTGAATGGTCCAGTTTATGAACTTGGTATATTCCTTGATGAGAAATATAAGGGCAAAGGCATTGCTGGCGAAGCTTCAAAGGCTGCGATAAGTGATGTGTTTAGCATAGAGGGAAAATGTGGATTTGTTTTAGCTTGCACTGCGGAATATAATGGGTTTGATAACGAGGCAAGCAAAAAAGTTCAACGTAAACTTGGTTTTGTAGATTTGGATAAAATCGAGGTCGGATTTCTCGAAAGTTATACAAGACGTAGAAGAGTATTAAAAAGAGAGAGGTTTATTAAGCTATTTGGAAACCCGGAGCCAATCTTTGGAGAAGAATAGGGGATAAGAAATAAAAAAAGAGCGAAAACTCGCTCTTTTTTATTTTTTGATTTATTATAGTCCAACTACGAACATAAAACCTTCCCAAATACCAACGAAGAAATCTT
>CATKXA010000064.1 GCA_949840475.1 uncultured Thermoanaerobacterales bacterium
TCTAACTTTGTTATTTAAAAAATTCCAAGACAGTCATTTATGCTAAGTAAACTCTTGCCTTGGAATTTTTTAATGCCTCGTTATAAATGCAAAATTAGCCTTGCAAAAGGTTTAGTGCAGCAAAACGAACTCTTCGCCCTTTAAATGTAATAAGCATAATTATGAAAAATTTTTAAAATAAAAAACCGCTTTATATGAAATAAAGTGGTTTTTTATATTTTTAAAAGTAATATTTCTTAAAGTTCTTTTGATTTTTACATATAAAAGCCGTTTAGCTCTTTTAAAAATTCATATTGGTTTTTAACGCCTTTGTTGCTGTCCATTTTTGCGTCACGGTTGATAGACCAATAAGAAACCATTCCGTACTTATGTTGTTTTGCATGGGCTACAACCTTTTTAGTCATTTCAGTTGTAAAGATAGGGTATAGGTCGCTTTCGTAACCAATATCAACAGTTGCACCAGTTTTAGCATATGCTTGTGCATCTGTTAGGTTTGTACCATAGCTTGCCCAAATTTCTTTCATTTGTCTAATGCTATTTTCAATTGCACGGATTGATGCATCGCCGTAGTCTTCATTTGCGTATACGCCTGTGCCGTAACACATTGTCATTGAGTTAATAAGTGCAATATTTACACCTTGGTCAAGATATGCTCTAATGATATTAATTTGCTTCTCTTGCCAGCCGTTTGGCATGATTGGTATTGTTAGCACAATTTCAATGCCAGTTTGGTCTTGAACTTTCTTGATAGCTTTTGCGTTTGCAATGTTGTTTGCATGCGTTTGGTTGCTTTCTTCAATATCTAAGTCCATACGCTTTAAGTTGTAAGTATTAATTACATCTAAGTAAAAGTTTGTTAACTTATCAACGTCTGTGGTAACTATCCATGGTGCAGCACCGAGCTGACCACCGATTGATATAGTGTACTTTGCACCCATTTTTTCAAGTTCAGTAATAGTTTGTTTGATTTTTGGATACTGATATCCGTCGTTTCCTTTTTCGCTTAGTTTGTATAAGCCGCCCCAGCCCCAACGTATGTTGCCTTTGCTATCTAGTGGGGTAGACATGTCTGGCTGAATGAAACCAAGGTTATAATAACTTATACCAGTATGTTCTTCCACTAGACCCATGTTTGGTACACCATTTAAACTGTATTGTGAGCCAATAGGAACCCAAGAAGAGAGGTCAACGAAAGGTGCTACCACATGATAAGGCCAACCGCTTTTGCTCTTGCCTCCATCTGGCGGGGTGTAAGGCATGACGCATATTAATATAACAGACAAAACGAATAGAAAGCTTAGTACTGAAATTATAGGAATATACATCATTTTCCATTCTTTTGAAAAAACGTAATGATATCCAGCACGTTTTTTGTGTGCTTTTGCGTTTTTTGCATTTAATTTGCTGGTATTTTCCATATTTGACTGATTATTTGATTTGTTTTTCGCACTTTTACTATAATTTCGCGACTTTTTACTTGTATTTTTGTTATCCATTGTTATCTCCACATGTTTGTTAGAGATAGTATTTGTAGAAATACAAATAAATATTTATGGAAATGGTAAACTATTTATAATTTATCAAACAACACGGTATTGACTTATAATTATATAGGTATTATAATAAATATATATTACTAAAATAGCATATAAGCACGATTAAGAGGAAGCAATAAAAATGGTTGAACTAGAACCACTACATATAGTAGGAAAGAGAAGCATATTGGTGCCTAATGACCATTATGTTGTACAAAACTTCAGGAATTTACATTTTAAAGCAATTCCTTTGAGAGATAGTAATGGTGTGAGGCGTGGGAATGAACATATAGTTTATGCACCTGCCCTTATGGAACAAATTGTTTTTAATAAAGATTACCTAAAAAAGCTCGCTGTGATTTACAAAGAAGGCACTAACAGTATGATTTCTTTTGCTTGCGAAAATGGTAAAGATATTGTTATTTTAAAAGAGTATTCATTAGCTTCCCTTGCTAGATTAATCAATTACTATATAAAAAATAATCTAATTGAGATTGATGAAGAAAAGGGAAAGTACATCAATCGTATTTTGCATGCAGTAAACCCTAAACCTCTTATTAGGGATATCAAGAACAAGACATTTAATATTGTCATAGACGGTAAAGGCTATGAAGTTTCTGTTAAAGATATTTTTAAGTTGTTCTTAGAAGATTATAAGCTATTAAATAATTTATATGATGTTGATACTTATAATTCCTTTAACATAAATCCAAGAAAATTTATATATGCCGCAATGATGTATGCTAAGAAGACTAAATTGTTTAATCGATTTATGTTTGACGAGGGCTCAGAACTTTTTTACAAAAGGCTGATAAATAATGATTTTATAGATTTTTATGCCTATAACACTATTATAAAGACTGAAGACCCATTCACTCAAGGTATCAATTTAAACGAAGAATTGGTTGATTATGTTTTGAAAGATATGCCAAGAGAGTACGATGCGTTAAAAAAGTCTATTTATGTTTATATTAAGCTTTGCAAATTATTTGATTATGCTCCAGGTTATTACGCAAGCTATAACGGTGGTAGGGCTTTTGAGTATCATGAGAATATTTTGCATTTGGAAGAAATAACTCCAACAAACAGGGAAGTAGTATGTTATGAGTTTTCCGCTGTTTTTGCTAGATTTTTGGCACGGTTTGGTATTGATTATGTGTATCGCTGCTACAATATGGATTACTATGGGGCCGACCACACGTTTATAAATTATAGAGTGGGCGATATGATAGTTAGTGCAAATGGTATTGATGGCTATTTGTATAATGATATGTATTATGCTAAGATCGGAGGTTGTTTGGAAGGTCTTAGCTGCATGAATATAAATATTGATACCAATGAAAAGTTTGATGATACTTATAATGACGTGTATTTGGAAATAGTAAGGCAGGACAAACATCAAAAGTCATATCAGCATCCATTTAACCAAACTTTATTAATGTACAGAAGTCAAATGGAGAGCGGGAAAGTTTTTATTCCCATTGAGGAAAAAATTGATATTTTAAAGACTCAAATGTCTGGCATTGAATTGCCAAAGATGTCTACAATAGCGTACTTGAAGCAATTAGCGTCAATATTATTTAAAGAGCAGGAAAGCAATAGAACCTTTAACTTCTCTATTGTTTATGAAAAAGTTGATAGCGACATGACAGATAAGATGCCTCTTGTGGTTTTGCAATTTAAAGAGCCTAAAGATAGAGAGCGTGGGATTTATACAATTCGTTATTTGACTTATAACTCTATGGGTGAGTTTGTTGAAGTGGATAAAAAAGAGATAAATAAAAGATTCAAAAACGGGGAATGTGGCCCAATACATAACTTTGCAAGGCATGAGGTTTGGGGGATTGAACGAGAAAAATAGTTTTTTACCAACGGAGGA
The DNA here is from genome assembly GCA_949840475.1 of uncultured Thermoanaerobacterales bacterium. Classification (GTDB taxonomy): domain Bacteria; phylum Bacillota; class Clostridia; order Christensenellales; family UBA1242; genus UMGS2069. The sequence continues at coordinate 3,415 of CATKXA010000064.1, forward strand.
TTTATGTTAAAATTTCTAAAAGAGAGAAATGCTTCGCTTATAAAAAAATATGAGGGCGTAGACAATGCCTTATATAATAAGCAAAAAGTGATTTCTCAATTACTGATGAATGATAATTGTTTTTTTGAAATCCCTATTGAGATTGCATATTCGATTCTTAGTGACCTAGAAATAGAACAAGGGGATATTAAAAAAATTTATTTGGAGCTTACTAAGCCGGTAGCATTTAATGGTTAAAATTAAATAGTGTCGGTATGATTTTGCGTAAGATAGAAATAAAATAATTGTTTTTTATTGCCATGTAGAATTATTCAATTTTTTTAATAAAATTGTTTAAATTTATTGACATAAAATTGTGTACGTGATATTATTCTTTAGCATGTTGGTTTGATATGCGTGTTAACTGTTGTTAACTATGCGGGTGTAGCTCAATGGTAGAGTTCCAGCCTTCCAAGCTGGCTGCGTGGGTCCGATTCCCATCACCCGCTCCATTTCTTACAAAGGAAAGGGTAGAGAACTTTAAAAATCGACTTTGTTTATGGGGATTACCGTTTTAACAAAGATTTAAGGCATTTCATGTGCCTGTAGCTCAGCTGGATAGAGCATCGCCCTTCTAAGGCGAGGGTCAGGGGTTCGAATCCCTTCAGGCACACCAATAATCGCCATGTGGTGGGTATAGCTCAGTTGGTTAGAGCGCCAGGTTGTGGCCCTGGAGGTCGTGGGTTCGAATCCCACTACTCACCCCAAACAAACTCATAATAATGGGGTGTCGCCAAGCGGTAAGGCACGAGACTTTGACTCTCGCACTCGTAGGTTCAAATCCTGCCACCCCAGCCAAAAAACACCTATAGTGGGGTGTCGCCAAGCGGTAAGGCATGGGACTCTGACTCCCACATTCGAGGGTTCGAATCCTTCCACCCCAGCCAAACATATAAATATGAAAAATTGGCAAAACACAATTTAATAAAAAAACAACAAACTGGACGAGTCCACTTGCTAAAAAGTGTGGGAACTATAATATGGTTCGCTAGCTCAGTCGGTAGAGCACTTGACTTTTAATCAAGGGGTCCCGGGTTCGAATCCCGGGCGAGCCACCAAACACGTCCTTGCGGTTGTGGTGAAATTGGCAGACACGCTAGACTTAGGATCTAGTGCCGAGAGGCGTGGGGGTTCAAGTCCCTTCAACCGCACCATAGAATTAAAGCAGACATTTATGTCTGCTTTTTCTATGCCAGCTTTCAAACAAATTATAGTTGAAAAGTATAGGAAATTATAGTATAATTAAGTTATAAACGAGGTAAAAAATATGGCAGTTGTGGGTCTTGATAGTACAGCAATGATGGCGATGCGAGATAATTTAAGTCAATATGATTTACAAATTAAAATAAGTTCGGCTCCATCTGAAAACGAAATTCTTAGAATAATAGATTTTTTAAAGCAAGGTCAAGAAATGAACACGAAAGTCAACAAAACAATACTGTAAATAGGAGTGCTCCTAAACCTGTAAACTATGTGGACGAAAAGAGAGCTCAACTTTTAAGTAAAATTGAAGGGGCGAAAACTTCTAAGTATTATGATTTTTTAGTTTTGCCTTATGTTGACCCACAAACAAGGGAAAAGAAATCTTTTCTTTATATGCCAGCCAATTCAATACAGAATGCTGGGGCAAGTATATATGATGTTCCTGCTGCTTCCTCAAGTGATCCCATGGAGTCTTTGGCTCTTACATTCCCAAAATCTTTGTTTTCTGAATTTGTAACATCTGTTTTTATGAAAAGAGAAGCATATGAACAAACTGACATTGTCTGTTTGTTAGAATGCAGTGAAAATGGTAAGATAAAAAGCAATAAAAGAGTATACTTTGCAGATACTAGTTTAGAAAAAATAGTTTGTGCTGATTTTGAGGCGATGAGTAAATACCAAAATAGTTTCCTAGTGTCTGACGATGCTAAAAAGATACTTGACTTATCAGAACGTAGGGTATATAACCTTTATTTTGATGAAGATGCCCCAGGTAAGGAAGTTTAATAAGATAAACTACGTTTGTGCTGCGTTTTAAATAAAAAATATTGACAATTATGGATATTTATTTTATTATAAAATCGTAAAAATAAATGTTGAGGAGAGACTAATGTTAAATATTGAAGGCTTACAAAGTTTGCGTAAAATGGCTGCTGCTTTTGATGATGAATTAAAGCAAAGTATAAAAGCGGATTCAACAATAAGTAATGGTGACCGTTTAATGTTGCTAGTGGATGGTAAATCAAACCCAGAAGTTCACGATAAAGTTAGGCAAATTAAAGAAAATTATATAAAAGATGTATTACCAAAAGATTTTTCTAGTCTTTTACCTACTATTAAGTATTCAAATCAAGGCGAAGAAAAAACTTTTTCTTGTTTAGATATTGTAGATGCTTTAAACATTAATAATCCTGAGCATATAAATTTTCCTTCAAACTCTAAAAATTATTCTATTGAATATAAAATTCCACGTACTAACGATTTGGGTATGCCAATACCAGAAGTTACTTTGGTAGATA
>CATKXA010000065.1 GCA_949840475.1 uncultured Thermoanaerobacterales bacterium
CTAAGCGTGTTTACACAGCGGAAGAGAGCGATAGGCTTATTGATATGGATAACGTAAATAGCGAAGCTTTAATGCGTGCTGAGCAAAATGGTATTATTTTTATTGACGAGATAGACAAGATAACAGGCAAGGGTGGTAGCGGAGGCTCTTCTCCAGACGTATCAAGAGAAGGCGTTCAAAGAGATATTTTGCCTATTGTTGAAGGCTCGACTGTTTCTACAAAGTATGGCCCTATTAAAACTGACTATATTTTATTTATTGCAGCAGGTGCGTTCCATATTTCAAGGGTAGAAGATTTAATCCCAGAGCTTCAGGGTAGGTTCCCAGTGACTGTTGAACTTTCTAGCCTTGGATATCAAGACTTTGTGGACATTTTGAAAAATACAGAGAACTCACTAATTTTGCAATACAAGAGCTTGCTCGGTGTTGATAATATTAACTTAGAGTTTAAGACTGATGCTATTGAAGAGATTGCAAGAATTGCTGTGCTAGAGAATGAAACCAGCGAAAACATAGGTGCTAGACGTCTACATACAATAATTGAAAAGATTTTAGAGGATATTTCATTTAACGCGAGTGGCGACCATCCAGTTATAAATGTGTCTATTGACAAAAAGTATGTGTCTGAGCATTTGGCATCAGAATTAAAAGAATTTGACTTAAAGAAATTTATTTTATAAGGTAACTATTATGATAACAAGACCAAAAGGTACAAAAGACGTAACTCCAAACGAAGTTTATAAGTGGAACTACGTAGAAAACTTAGCAAAAAAGATGCTATCACTAAGAGGTTTTAAAGAGATTAGAACTCCAGTGTTTGAGCACACTGAACTTTTTGTTCGAGGTGTGGGCGAGGGGTCTGATATTGTTAACAAGGAAATGTACACCTTTTTAGATAAAGGCGACAGGAGTTTAACTTTAAAACCAGAGGGCACAGCCTCTATAGCTCGTGCAATGATTGAAAACAATCTTGATAGCGAGGCAATGCCACAGAAGCTATTTATGCTTACTCCTTGCTTTAGATATGAACGTCCACAAGCAGGAAGGCTACGTGAGCATCATCAGTTTTCTATTGAAGCTTTTGGTTCGTCTTCGCCACTTATGGAAGTTGAAGTTATTGGAGTTATTAAAGCCATACTAGATAGTTTGCAGTTTGATAACTACAAAATCAATATCAATTCAATAGGCTGTAAAGAGTGCAGAAAGACATATCTTGAAGTATTAAAAAGATATTATTCAAAGCACATAGACATTATGTGTGAGGACTGCAAAGTAAGATATGCTAAAAATCCTCTTAGGCTGCTTGATTGCAAAGAAGAGAAATGCCAGCAATATAAGTCCAATGCACCAAAACCGATTGAGTATTTGTGTGATAGGTGTAAAGAGCATTATAAGCAATTAAAAGAAGCTCTTGATGCAAACAATATTTCATACAAAGAGAACGCAAACCTAGTTCGTGGAATTGACTATTATAGCCAAACAGTGTTTGAGTTTTTAACAGAAGAAAAGGGTGCTCTTAACGTTATTTGTGGTGGCGGTAGGTATGACGGGCTTATCGAAGAGCTTGGAGGCAAGCCGCTTGCTGCAGTTGGTGTTGGGCTTGGTATAGAGCATTTGCTTTTGTTGCTTGAAAAGAATGGTATAGAAATTCCAAATCTAGACAAAATAGATTTATATATTGCTAATGCCTCAATTAATGAGCTTACCTATGCAAACAAGCTTGCAAACGCTTTAAGAAACAAAGGTGCTAAGGTTGAGTTTGACTTAGTTAATAGAAGTTTGAAAGCTCAAATGAAATATGCAAACAAAATTGAGTGTAAATATGTTTGTGTGCTAGGAGAAACTGAAGTATCTAAAGGAAAAGCAGTTGTAAAGAACATGCAAACAAAAGAAGAACGCGAGTTTAACCTAGAAACAGAAGAGGGAATAAAAGAACTTGCAAGATATGTTAGAGGTGAATAATGGAAGAACTAAATCGTAACAACTATGAACAAAAGATGAGCGAAGGACTAGTTATAGTAGATTACTTTGCAACTTGGTGCAATCCATGCATGAGCTTTGCTCCAATTTTTGAAAGCGTCGCTAGTGAACTAAAAGATAAAGCAACATTTGTTAAATGCAATGTGGATAACGAGCAACGTTTGGCAATGAGCCAAGGCGTAGCAAGCATTCCTTGCATTATTGCCTATAAAAATGGCAAGGAAGTAGACAGGTTTGTTGGCTTAAGATCAAAGTCTGATTTTACAAGTTTTGTGAAAAAACAAATGTAAAAATAAGAGAACCGGTAAAAGGTTCTTTTTTAATTCATTGTTTTACTTTATGCGATTTAGAAAAAATTATATAAAACTTGGCAAAAACGCAAAAAATATTTAAAAATATTGTATACAATGAAGTAAAATTTACAAAATTGCGTTTTTTTGCGGATTTGTTATTGACGAGCAGTAAAAGGTGTGTTAAAATGCAATTAATGATAAATTTTTAGGAGAAAAATATGGAAAATCAAAAAGTTGTATATTTAGACAATGCTACAACAACAGCGATGTCAAATGAAGTATACCGCGAAATGCTAGATGCTTATTGCAATTTGTATGGTAATCCATCAAGCATGTACAAGCTTGGTAGAGAAGCAAATGCAGTTATGCAAACAGCTCGTGAAAAAGTTGCAAAAGCTATTGGTGCAAGTGCAAGCGAAATTTATTTTACTAGTGGTGGCACAGAGGCTAATAACTGGGCAATCAAGGGTATTGCTTATGCAAACAAAGCTAAGGGTAATCACATTATCACATCAGTTATTGAGCACCCTTCAGTTTTAGAGAGTTGCAGAGCGTTAGAAAAAGAGGGCTTTAGAGTTACTTATATTCCAGTTGATGAGTTTGGCGTTATTAAGTACTCTGAAATCGTTAAAGCTATTGGTTCTTCAACAATCCTTATTTCAATTATGTCAGCAAATGGAGAGGTTGGTACCATTCAACCAATCAAGGCTATTGCAGAGCTTGCTAAAGCAAACAATGTTGTATTCCATACTGATGCAACTCAAGCTATCGGAGCTATTGCTTTGAATGTTAAAGAGATAGGTATTGATGCTCTTAGCATTTCAGCACACAAGTTCAATGGCCCTAAAGGTGTTGGTGCTTTGTACGTTAAAAAGGGCGTAAAGATTTCTAGACTGCTTGACGGTGGCGAGCAAGAAAAAGGTCTAAGAGCGGGTACTGAAAATGTTCCAGCTATTGCAGGTCTTGGCAAAGCTATTGAAAATGTTACTGCAAACATTGATGAAAACAATAAACAACTTAAGAGTTTACGTAGATATTTTCTCAAAAAAATCAGTTCTCTTATTCATAATATTGAGCTTAACGGTCATACAAACCAAAGGCTTCAAAACAATATCAGCATCTCATTTGAAGGTGCAAACGGCGAAGCAGTACTTATGATGCTTGATAGAGAAGGAGTATATGTATCATCTGGCTCAATTAACGCAAACGGAACGAGTGAGCCATCACATGTACTACTTGCAATGGGTAAAGACTTAGATACTGCAGCTGCAACGCTTAGATTTTCAATCTCTACTGCAACAACAAAAGAAGATATTGATTACGTTGCTGAAAAAGTAAAAAGAGCAGTTAAGAGAATTAGAAGCATTTCTGCTATAAGAATTTATAAGAATAAGGTGGAATTGTAATATGTATAGTCAAAAACTTTTATTAGAATTTTATAACCCTTCACACGTTGGTGTAATTAAGGGTGCAACTGGGAAAGGTAAAACCGTTTCAAAGATTGACGGTGGAATAATGAAAATTTATCTTCTAGTTGAAAAGAATGTTATTAAAGATGTGGCTTTCCAAGCATTTGGAAGCGTTCCAGCTATCGCTCTTTGCTCAGCAGCTTCTAGACTTATTTTAGGTAAGGGCATAGAAGATGCGTCTAAGATTACTAGCAAAGAAGTGTTGTCAGAGCTTGGTGGTACTTTGCCTTCAAATAAGAAACATGTTGCAAGTCAACTTGATGAAACTTTGGTTGCTGCACTTAAAAGCGTAAGTAAATAAATTTAAGCCATGCTAACTAGCATGGTTTTTTTATGCAAAATATTAAATATAATGTAGAATAATTAATAATTTTTTGCACAAACTAAGGGTAAATACTTTTAGGAGGTAATCATGAAAGATTTTTTTAGGTGCTGTTTAGTTTCTATGGGCTTAGGTTTTGCTGTTGGTGCTGTTATTACTGCCAGCAATAAAAATGTTCAAGAAGCTGCAAAACAAGCAAAAACTATGGCTATGGAAAAAATAGAAATGGCAAAAGACGGTTTTGAAACTGTCAAGGAAAAAGTTGAAGAAAGTATTAGCGACATGCAAAAACAAAATTCTTCTAAAGCTAAAAGTCAATCTACTTCTAGTGCAAAAAAGAAAACTGCATCACAAAGTAAATCAAAGGCTAAAAATTAATAGACCTTTGCCTTAAAAGTGTGGTATAGTAAAGCAAATTGAGGGATTTGCTTTGAAAAAAATTATTGGATTAGATATCGGAACTGTTAGAATAGGCGTTGCAACCAGCGACTTGCTTGGAATTATTGCCTCGTCTTATGAGGTGTATAAAAGACGAAACATGTATTTAGACACTAGATACATGGCAGGTCTTGCTGAAAAGTTAGATGCGGACACTTTTGTTATTGGACTTCCATTAAAGCTGGACGGTTCAGAGGGTCAGAGTGTTCAAATGGTAAAGGAATTTGCTGAAAATTTAAGCCAGCTTACAACTGCTAAGATTGTGTTTCAAGATGAAAGGCTTTCAACTGTTTCGGCTGAAAGGGTGCTCATTGAGTCAGGAATGCGAAGAGAAAAACGCAAGGACAAAATAGACAGCGTTGCAGCAACCGTTATATTGCAAACTTACCTAGATAAAAAGAGCAACTTAAAGGCATAAAACATAAAAAATAGGAGAATTATTATGGCAGATGAAGAATTTTTAAACAGATATTTTGCATAGGGGAGCATGGACATACAGGGAATGGACGAAAAGAAGAGGCTGCAGGTATTGATCGCGGCGGTAAATCAGGAAGTGAATACGCTGGCGGAAAAGATGGGGGTGGAGACGGATGCCATCATTGTGAATCAATGCGATCACTTTGCCTATGAAACGTATGGGCATAAGGGGAGGGTGATCCGCTGCTTTTCCATGGCGGAGCGGGGCGTGGGATTAAACCGCAACACTGCACTTATGCGTGCAGATAAGGAGTTATGCCTGTTTTCGGATGAGGATATCGTCTTTTATACAGGATATGAGAAAATTGTGTGCCGTGCTTTCGACGAGATTAAGGATGCGGATGTAATCACTTTCAATTTCAAAGTGGATCCATCGCGCGCAACTTATGTAAACCAATCGGAAAAGCGGATCCGCTGGTACAACTACGGGCGCTACCCCACCTTTGCGGTGGCGGCGCGGACGGAATCCTTGCGCCGGGCAAATGTGAGCTTTTCTCTTTTATTTGGAGGGGGAGCAAGGTACAGCAATGGCGAGGACAGTTTATTTTTGCATGACTGCCTGAAAAAGGGGCTGCATCTGTACGCCCGTACGGAGGAAATCGGCGAGGAAGTTTACCGGGAGTCCACATGGTTTAAGGGGTATGATGAAAAGTTCTTTACCGACAGAGGGGTGCTGTATCACTATCTATATGGCGCTCTGGCAAAGATTTTTTCCCTGCGCTTTTTGTATGCCCACAGGGGCGAGATGCTGAAGGAAAAATCTTTTGGGGAGGCATACCGGCTGATGAAGCAGGGAATCCGGGAGGGAAAGAACAGAAACTGATGCATAAGAGGTTTGAATATGGTCTTGTATATCATGGTGGCGGCACTTACAGTCTCTTTAGGGCTGATGGTGGAT
>CATKXA010000066.1 GCA_949840475.1 uncultured Thermoanaerobacterales bacterium
ATTTGGAGATAAGCATTAAAGTAGGTGGGGACGATAATTTGGGAGTCAAAGACTGCTCAATAGTAACTGCCACATACAAATTAAAGGGCAAACCTGTTGGCTCAGCTGGCGTGGTTGGTCCCGTTAGAATGGACTACCCTAAAGTAGTTTCAATATTAAAAAATGTAACAAAATTACTCGAAGATAACTTTGATATTTAAAGGAGAGAAAGCAATGTATAATAATATTTATAAAGAAATAGTCGATGGTGGTTGCTGTGGTTGTGGCTGTGATGGAGATTGCGATAATTGTGGTCGCTGTGGACGAGGCAATTAATAAGCACAAAAAAATAATTCAGAAATTATAAGGAGAAAGAATATGAATAATATATGTTTTGACGTTATAGACGGCGGTGGCTGTGGTTGCCCTTGCGGTGGTGATTGTGATAACTGCGGTGGCTGTGGTTGCGGCGGTGGTAACTAAGACACTTTTGAATTAAAAACTTTTAACTTAAAGGAGTAAAAATGGATAAAAAACAGGAAAAGGATAAATTAAAAAATAAAAACTGTGGCTGCAAAGACGGCGAGCCATGTACTTGCGGTGATGATTGCCACTGCGAAGATAACTGCGATTGCGGCTGCGAAGAGGGCAAGGCTTGTACCTGCGGAGATGATTGTCATTGCCATGACCACAAACACGAAGGTTGCGATTGCGGCTGTGAGCATGAGCATTGTGACTGCGAGGACGATTGTGGTTGCCATGACCATGAGCACTGCGACTGTGGTTGCGAGGACGAACACTGCAACTGCGGTTGTGAACATCAAGAGATGAGCGAAGAGTACAAAAAGTACGAGCAAGCTTTCATTCAGCTTGAAGACGCACTAATTAGAGTGGATAAAGAGCTTGAAGAAACAAAAAAAGTAGCAAAGCAAAACGAACATTTAGCTATCAGTTACAAAAAAGACTTAGATAGATACAAAGAGCGTGCAAAGGCTCAAGAAGAGGAAATGAAGGTCAAGGCAGTTACAAATATTGCAGACAAGCTTATTCCTATTCTAGACAACTTTGAGCAAGCGTTAAAGGTATCTAAAGACCCAAGCGTTTTAAAGGGCTTTGAAATGATAGAGAGCATGCTTAAAAATGCTGTAAAGCAACTTGGAATTGAAGAAATAGATGCAGAGGGTGCAAAATTTGACCCTAACTTGCACAATGCAGTTTCAAAGCAAAAGACAAAAGACAAAGTAAAAGCAGACCACATAAGTGCTGTATATCAAAAAGGCTACAAACTTGCTGGAAAAGACGGAAAAGTTATACGTCACAGCATGGTAGAAATATATTTACAAGATTAATTAAAATATAAGGAGAAACAAAAAATGAGCAAAATTATAGGAATTGACTTAGGTACAACAAATTCATGTGTTGCAGTAATGGAAGGCGGCGAGCCAACAGTAATACCAAACGCTGAGGGTGCAAGAACAACCCCATCAGTAGTAGGCTTTACAAAAGATGGGGAAAGACTTGTAGGTCAAGTCGCAAAGCGTCAAGCAGTTGCCAATGCTGACAACACTATCCAATCTATTAAAAGAGATATGGGTTCAGACAAAAAAGTAACAGCTTCTGGTAAACAATATACTCCACAAGAAATCTCAGCAATGATTTTGTCTAAGCTTAAAGCTGATGCTGAAAGATATTTAGGCGAAAAAGTGTCACAGGCAGTTATCACTGTTCCTGCATACTTTACAGACTCTCAACGTCAAGCAACGAAAGACGCTGGTAAGATCGCTGGTCTTGAGGTATTAAGAATTATTAACGAACCAACAGCTGCAGCACTTGCTTATGGTCTAGACAAAGCAGACAATGCAGATGGTCAAAAAGTTTTAGTTTATGACCTTGGTGGCGGAACATTTGATATTTCAGTTCTTGAAATTGCAGACGGAGTATTCCAAGTTTTAGCGACTGCTGGTAACAACAAGCTTGGTGGCGACGACTTTGACCAAAGAATTATGGACTATCTAGTTTCTGAGTTCAAAACTAGTGACGGCGTAGATTTATATAAAGACAAAATGGCTATGCAAAGATTAAAAGAAGCAGCAGAAAAAGCTAAGATTGAGCTTTCTGGTGTTAACTCTTCAACTGTCAGCTTGCCATTTATCACTGCTGACTCTAATGGCCCTAAGCATCTTGAGATTACCATCACAAGAGCAAAGTTTGAAAGCTTGATTGAAGACCTTGTTAAAGAAACAATTTCTCTTGTTAAAAAAGCTATGTCTGACGCTAAAGTGTCTAATAGCGACATTGCTAAAATCATAATGGTTGGTGGTTCATCAAGAGTTCCAATGGTAGCAGAGGAAGTTAAAAAGTTCTGTGGAAGCGAGCCATTTAAGGGCATAAACCCAGATGAATGCGTTGCTATTGGTGCTGCTATTCAAGCAGGCGTTTTGGGTGGAGAAGTTAAAGACGTACTATTGCTTGACGTAACTCCACTTTCACTTGGTATTGAAACAATGGGCGGTGTGTTCACAAAACTTATTGATAGAAACACAACAATCCCAACAAAGAAATCTCAAATTTTCTCAACAGCATCAGACAATCAACCAGGTGTTGATATCCATGTCCTTCAAGGAGAAAGAGAGCTTGCTGCGTACAATAAGACCATTGGTCGTTTTGAGTTAACTGGTATTCCACCAGCACCTCGTGGTGTGCCTCAAATCGAAGTTACATTTGATATTGACGCAAACGGCATTGTCCATGTTTCTGCTAAAGACCTTGGAACAGGCAAGAGCCAAGACATAACAATCACTGCATCTTCAAATCTTTCTGATGAAGAGATAGATAAAGCTGTTAAAGAGGCTGAAAAGTATGCTGAGGAAGACAAGAAGAGAAAAGAAGTTGTTGATGCTAAGAACGGCTTAGACCAAATGATAGCTGGCATTGAAAAAGTATTGAGAGAAAGTGGCGACAAGATTTCTGAAGAAGATAAAGCTAAACTTAATACTCAAATGGAAAGTGCAAAAGAAGTTGTTAAAAATAGTGACGACTTAGAAAAGCTAAAAGCTGAGCTTGAAAGCTTAACAAAAGTATCTAATGAAATTTTCTCTAAGCTTTATGCAAATGCAAACCCTAATGGTCAAGGAGCAAATGGCGAGGGTGCAAACGGAAGCACTGACCCTAATAACTTTGGCGACTACACAACAAAATAAGCAAAGTGAGATTATAGATTATAATGGCTAAAAACTATTACGATATATTGGGTGTTGGCAAAGATGCTAATGATGAACAGCTAAAAAAAGCTTATAGGAGCTTAGCTAAAAAGTATCATCCAGACCTTAACCCAAATAACGCAGAGGCTGCCGAAAAACTTAAAGAAGTAAACGAAGCTTACGAAGTTCTTTCAAACAAAGAAAAACGTTCAAACTATGACAACTATGGAGATCCAAATGGAGCTGCCGGTTTTGGCGGTGGCTCTGGTGGAGGCTTCTCAGGCTTTGGCGGGTTTGAAGATTTATTTGGTAGTATGTTCTCAGGCTTTGGCGGGTTTGGTGGTAGGTCAAACCGCTCAATGAGGCAAGACGGTGCAGATATAGAGGTAAAAATGAATTTGTCCTTTGTTGAGGCTGCTTTTGGCGTTAAAAAGAATATTAACCTCAACAGAAATGAAGTTTGCGAAGCATGTAACGGCACAGGTGCAAAGTCAGCGAGCTCGGTAACTACATGTCATAGATGTGGCGGTAGTGGTGTTGTGCAAAATGTTCAAAACACCATGTTTGGAAGAATGGCAACACAAACTGTTTGTCCTGAGTGTAATGGCAAAGGTAAGATTATTAAAGAAAAATGTCCTAACTGTTCTGGTGTTGGATTAACTAGAAAGAATAGAAACATTGAAATTAATATCCCGGGCGGCGTTGACACTAACCAGGTAATAACTCTTCGCGGTCAAGGCGAAGCTGGGCTCAATGGTGGCGAAACGGGCGATATGCACATTATTATAAATGTTGCTAGGCACAATACGCTTACAAGGCAAGGGTTTAATGTTTATGCAGAAGTGCCTATCACTTTTACAGAGAGTATACTTGGAACTAAAATTAAAGTTGGTGGCATAAATGAAAGCATAGAAATTACAGTGACAGAGTTTAGCCAAACTGGGGACAAGATTACAGTAAAAGGAAAAGGTACAAAGGTTCTCAATAAAAACTCTTATGGTGACTTGATAGTAACACTTGTTGTAGAATTGCCAAAGTCGCTAGATAGAGCACAAAAGCTACTTATTGAAAAGCTTGATGCGGACTTAAAAGAGAGTCAGTATACAAAAAAGAAGCAGTATAATGATAAGATAAAATAAAAAAATAAAGGTACAAATAATTGTGCCTTTTATTTTTGTATGTTATACTTTTTGTGAGGTAGCGTTATGAAACTTAAACGATATTATGTGCCTATAGAGTTTGCAGAGAGCTCTCAAATTGTAATTAGCGGAGAAGAGTATCATCACTTAAAAAACGTTATGCGTACACGCATTGGGGATGCTGTTGAGCTTTTTAATGGCTTTGGCTTAGATGCTGAGGCTACAGTTTCCGCGTTAAATAAAAATGACGGCATTTTAAAAATCAATAAGACATATCAAAATAAAAGCAACCCAAGCATTAATTTGACAATTTTCCAAGCGGCATGTAAGGGCGATAAGTTGTCATTAATAACACAAAAGCTGACCGAGATTGGTGCTTCTAGCTTAAATATTTTTTATAGCGATTACACCGTAGTAAATGAAAGCAATAAAATAGATAAACTTTCAAAAGTTAGTATATCTGCTTGCAAGCAGTGCGGTAGTAGCACTTTGCTTAAAATAGAAGAGAGTAAAACATTTTTGAAGATGATAGAGGAGGCTAAAAAACTAGACCACGTGTTTGTGGCTTACGAAAATGCTGACGGGGTAACTCTTTTTGACGAGCTATTAAAAAACGCAAAAATGCGAAATATTGGCGTGATAATCGGCTCAGAAGGTGGCTTTTCTGAAAAAGAAGTACAAATAATGCAAGAGTGTGGCTTTAAAATAGTATCGCTCGGCAAACGAATATTGAGGGCTGAAACTGCAAGTATCGCATGTGCCTCGCTTGTTATGTTTGCACTTGAAAGGTAGGAATAAATATGCAAAAGAATATTAAGGTGGCAATAATTACTCTTGGTTGTAAAGTTAACCAATATGAAAGTAATGCCATAGCAAAAAAACTAGAAGATAATAATATTACAGTGGTAACACAAATAGTTCCTGCTGACTATTATGTTGTAAATACTTGTGCGGTTACAAATGAGGGCGAAAGAAAATCACGTGGAATTTTAACAAAAATCCAAAAGGTTAATAAATCGGCAAAAATTTATGTTTGTGGTTGCTCGGCTCAAAATAATCCAAGTAAGTTTTCATGCAATAGTAATGTTAAGTGTGTACTTGGTACCAGCAGTAAGCAAAATATTGCAGATAAGATACTTGAAGATATTAATAGCACAAAAACGCAAAATCAGTTTGTTGACACTCAAATTTCTAGTGTATATCAAGAAAATGGGCTCGCAAAGAGCCAAAGAACAAGAGTTGTAATAAAGGTTCAAGAGGGTTGTAACAACTATTGCTCATACTGCATTATACCATATTTAAGAGGCAGAGAACGTAGTCGAAGCTTAGAAGACGTCAAAAAAGAAATAGAGTTTCAGAGTAAGACTGCCAAAGAAATTGTTTTTGCGGGCATCAATTTGTCTTCGTATGGCAATGACTTTAACGACGGGACTTCTCTTGTTGACCTTGCTAAATTGATGTTATGGTATAAAAATGTTCGCTTTAGATTTAGCTCGCTTGAGCAAGACATAATAACTGAAGACTTTTTAAAAACACTTAG
>CATKXA010000067.1 GCA_949840475.1 uncultured Thermoanaerobacterales bacterium
TGACTAGCACCAGTTCTGCAAATTTCAAAATTGCCTTGCTTATCAAACGAAATGATGCCTAGGTTTGTTAAAATCTGTCTACCACATAAGCTATCTACTCTAAGCTCAGACTTGTTCTTTTGTTTAAAGCTTAGACCTTCACTTATCGTAATCTTTGTTTGAGGAAGAAAAATAGAAATTAATTTTTTAGTAAAGCTTATAAATTCTTTATTTTCGCTAACAAGTTCAAAGGACACTCCACTTTCACTTAGCACCAAACTGCCAGAAGACAAAACTGCCCCACATAAAAGTGAAGGCAAGTTTTCATGCTCTATCTGCTGACTAATGATTTGGCTTTTTACAGCTTGTGAAAATGTCATTTGTACTCCTACTTAAAAAGTTTATCTACGTTTACTATTCTTTCCAATGGAATGTTGTAAGTTTCTATAAATTTAAGCACGTTTTCAAGTCTAGCAATGCTTTGTTTTTTATGTGCATCTGAACTTAATATAAAATTGCATCCGCTTTTTACTAAATCTTCTGCTTGCTCTTTTGTAAAATTCAAATGCTTGTTATTTAGCTCAATTAACGTGCCATGTTTTTTTGCTTCGCTAGCGACTTTAAAAACATCAACTTTGATATAATCATTAATGTGTGTAAGTATTGTTACATTATATTTATTCAAACAATTTATATAAGCATTGGTGTTAATTTCAATCTGTTTTTTAGGATTAAAGATAGACCTAAAGAAAGAATAAATATTGTTTTTTGCCCCCTTATGGAAGCCAACAAGCAAATTATCAAGCTTGCTAATCTGCTCTTGGTTTAAGTCAATAGTGCCGTCTTTGCCAATTAAGTTTGCCTCAATACCCATAAGCACTTTGACATTATATTTTTTACTGCTATTGATTTGGTCAATTTGTTGCCTAGCTTTGTCTATATTGCTCTTTTTAATACCGAAAAACAAATGCTTAGGACCATGGTCAGAAATACCAAGTGAATTAAGCCCCAAATCGTCTGCAAACTCCACCATTTGTAAAATGGTGTGCTTGGCATGCAAATTTTTACTATATTTAGTGTGAGTATGGTAATCTCCTGTTACTATCATCTTGCTCTCCTAAGTACTCGATTTCTCTCTTTAGTTCAATATTATACACTTTTTTAATATAACTTTCTACTAGTTCTATTAAAATTTTAATATCTTTATAAGTGGCATTTCCATTATTTAAGATAAAGTTGGCATGTTTTGTAGAAATAACTGCGTCATTAACCTTTGTGCCTTTAAGCCCAGCATCCTCAATAATCTTGCCCGCAGGTATGTTATCCACGCACTTAAACACACTACCTGCACTGTAGCCCTTTGGTTGTTTTGCACGCCTCTTAGCTAACACGTCCTTTATTGCCTGCTCTATTTCTGCTTTGCTACATTTCTCAAAGCTAAATGTTGCAGATAATACTATCTGCCCGCTACCTATTAAACTTGTATTATGATGTGAGTACTTCATTTGCGATTTTTTTAAAGTTTTGACTTTACCATTTTCTAGCACTTTGATACTAACAAGTTTGTCAAAAATCTCGCCACCAAATGCACCAGCATTCATAACTACTGCCCCGCCAATAGTTGCAGGCAAACCATAAAGTTTTTCTAAGATAGATAACCCCTTGTTTTTGCACCAAAGCACTGCCTCACAAATGTATGTTCCAGCACTAAAGGTTACAAGCCCTTTGTGCTTTTTTGCCTGTTTACAAATTTTTTTTGTTGTGATTACTATGAGGTTTAAGCTACTTTTTATTGGCAAAATATTGCTACCGTTGCCAATAACTTTATAGTCATAATTATTTTCATTGCAGTATTTTACAGCAATTATAAGCTCTTTAACACTTGTTGGCTCTATTATAGCTTTTACCATAGAGTCAACTTTAAAAGTTAAATAATCTTTTAAATTTGCGTTTAAAAAGACTTTATCATCGCTCAAATTTAGCCCCTGCAATTTACACATTACATTCTACCTCATAAATCAAAAAATAACAAACCATTAGTATTAAAATTTTAACATTTTGTGCATTTATATAAATTTAAAAAAACTAGAACTCATTTGGAACAATAGTTTTTTCGCACAACACATTTTGCAGCAATTTTAACTCTTCATCTTGATAGTAATTTTTGCCACTCACTGACATAAGTCCAATATTTACAAGCAAGCTTTGTGCTGTGTCTGAAAGTAAAAATTTTATAAAGTCACTACATACATTTGATATTGCATCAACACTTGTCGTGATTGAAATGTAGCTCACTAAGTCGGTAAACGATGCAAGTGGCACAACAATCAAATCATTTTCAAGTCCCGCTTTCACTCTATTTTGCATTCTACAAACATCTCTCTGCGTTCCAAGCAAAACTGACGCATTGTTTTGTACAAACCTAGTGTACGCATCATATGAGGTCTGTGTATTGTATTTATCATCAATAATTTTAAGCTTTGATAAATCCACCAAACTCTTGTCGTTAAACTCACGAGTAAAGCAATTAATAGCAGAGGTGTAAGAGTTTCCTCCGAGCGTCATGGAAAAAATATGCTTTGTTGTCTTTTTATAAGTCTTGTCATAAGCTAAAGAGAACGCATTACTCATAAGTAAACTTTGTGGACTCTCTTCAATGTTAAGCCCCGCATTTTCCATACGTTCTGTCGTAGACAACAAACAATATGCCCCCGCCGACCATGCAACAGCTTTTAACTCTGAGCCTTTGAGTCCACTGCCATAAAAATTATATAGCATGCTCTTGCCATATTCACTACTAAGCGTCTGCATTTGACTTTCGAGCAAACCAGACAATCCATGCCCAAAACTGAACATATCGGGCTTGTTCCCCTGCCTAATGTTAGCCTCTGCTTCACTGATTGTCATGTTTTCAATCTTGATAAACGCACCTTTGTTCCTTTTTTCAAACTCTTTAGCTACTTTTTCCAAAAAACTAGTCCTTGGAAAAAATCCGCCCTCAAAGCTGTCGACATTCCATAGCGTTATAATGCCTTGATACTCGGCCTTTTTACCAATAAATGAGTTAGACAAATCCCCCTTTTTAGCATGGTATAATACGCTAGCTGTTGGAAGCAAAACAAACATTAACACTAAAAACACTATCAAAGTGAAGTTCGTTATTGTTATAAATACTATTTTTTTTGCTTTTTTATTGATTTTTTTCATGCTAAATAATATGAAAACAAACATCAAAAAAGACCACTAAAATTAGTGACCTTCATGAATATTATTATATATTTGTAAAGCTTTTTTTTGTGATATACCCTCAACTTCTGCAAGTTCACTAGGGCTCGCAGAAAAAATGTTTTCTTTGGTTTTAAACTTTTTCCAAATTCTAGCACTCAATACCTTTCCAACGCCCTCAATCTCAAACAGTACAGATTTGAGGCTTTTTCTTCTTAGGTTTCTGTGATATAAAACTGCAAACCTGTGTGCCTCATCACGAACACGCTCAAGTAGCCTTAGTGCATAGTTGTTTTTTTCAAGCCTGATAGGAACATTAGTTAAAACCGTATAAATCTCTTCGTCCTTTTTAGCAAGACTTATAACTGGAATGTCCTCCCCTGCCTCTTTTATTGCCTCATAGGCTTTGTGAAGCTGACCAAGTCCGCCGTCTATTACTATTAAGTCTGGACGCTTGTCAAAATTAGTTTGTTTTTCGACCAAGCTTGTAATTCTTCTTTGCAATGTTTCTTTCATGCTTGCAAAGTCGTCGGCACCCTCAACTGTTTTGATTTTGAATTTTCTATATTCTTTTTTAGCAGGCTCTCCATCTTCAAACACAACCATGCTCGCAACATTATTAGTTCCGCTAATGTTTGATATATCATAGCCCTCAATTCTAAATATATTATCAAGTTTGCAAATATCTGCAAGTTCTTTCAAAGCATCTGTTGTTAGCCTTTTGTGCCTTTCTATTCTATCTCTCGAATTAAAGGCGTATTCTTTTGCATTTTCAAAAGCGTTATTTAAAAGTTGCTTCTTTATTCCCTTAATTGGTATTGTGATTTTTATTTTTTTACTTGAAACATTTGCTAGGTATTGCGACAACACTTCACTACTGCTTGACATGTAGTCATCAACAATAATCTCTTTTGGAAACTCCTCTTTTTGATAGTACGAACAAATAAATGATGAAACAAGCTCACTATCCTCGCCAACAGCATCATCAACATGATAGTTAAACTGCCCAACATTTTTACCGCCACGGATTTTCATAACATTTATAACTTTGCATTCGTCACTTGAAGCAATCGCAAAACGTCAATGTTAGACTGATTAGTAAGGTTCGCAATAAGTTGAGCGTCGAGTAAGTCTATGCTATAAAGCATGTTTCTTACCTCGAGAGCTTCCTCAAATTGCATACTGTTTGCAAAATTGTTCATTCTCTCTTGAAGCCTTACTTTTACGTCCTTATTGTCGCCATTTAGAAAGTCTATAATTTTATGTATGTAGCTTAAGTACTCTTGCTCTTTGCTAAAGTCCACACAAGGAGCAATGCAATTACCTATCTCTCCATGCAAACAAACACGAGCCTTTGTTTTATTGCTTTCAAATGAAGTGTTGCACCACCTGATTGGGTATGCCCACTTTATTATTCGCATAATTTCAGATATTCTAAGCCCTGTTACATATGGTCCAAATAGCAATGACCCGTCTTTTTTTGGACGCCTTACAACTGTTACTCTTGGAAACCTTTCTTTTAAGTCTATCTTAATGTACGGAAAAGACTTGTCGTCTTTTAACATAATGTTATATTTAGGCTTATACTTCTTTATTAAGTTGCTCTCTAAAGCAAAAGCGTCTAGCTCGCTCTCAGTAATAATATAATCAAAATCTTCAATATTAGAAACAAGAGCATAAGTTTTCACAGTCTTTGAACTGTTGTCAAAATAGCTCTTAACTCTATTTTTTAGTTTCTTTGCTTTACCAACATAAATGACTTCGCCGTCTTTGTTTTTCATTATATAGACGCCGCTTTTTAAAGGTAATAAAGACACTTTCTCTTGAAGTTTTGTTTTCATAATGCTTTTATTTCCTAATTGTTAGTTTTTTAAACTAGTCACTCGCTGTTAATAGTGCTTGCTGGTTAGCTATTTGCAACGCTTCTATCATGCTGTCAATGTCGCCATCCATAAAGGTGTCTAGACTGTAAAGCGTTAGGTTTATTCTATGGTCAGTAACTCTGTTTTGTGGGAAGTTATATGTTCTAATCTTTTCGCTTCTGTCGCCTGAACCTACTTGTAAACGACGCTTTTCAGCGTACTCTTTGTCTGCTTGTGATTGATAAAAATCATAAAGCTTAGCTTTTAGCCAGTTCATTGCTTTTTCTTTGTTTTTTATTTGTGAACGCTCATCTTGGCAAGCAACAATGATACCTGTTGGGATATGCGTAATTCTTATTGCTGACTCAGTTTTGTTAACGTGCTGACCACCTGCACCTCCACTTCTGTAGGTGTCAATCTGCAAGTCTTTTTCATTAATATCTATTTCAACATTGGTTGCCTCTGGCAAAACAGCTACTGTTGCAGTAGATGTGTGTACCCTGCCTTGGCTTTCAGTTTCTGGAACACGTTGAACCCTGTGAACGCCACTTTCAAACTTAAGCTTTGCAAAGGCACCTTTACCTTTTACCATAAAGGTAACTTCTTTAATTCCGCCAGCTTCAGTATAGTTGCCGTCCATTTCTTCAATAGAAAAACCATGCTTGTCTGCAAACAAGCCATACATTCTTTTAAGCTCTGCACCAAAAAGACCTGCCTCATCTCCACCAGCACCTGCACGAATTTCAATGATAACGTTCTTTTCGTCGTTTTCGTCCTGTGGTAAAAGTAAA
>CATKXA010000068.1 GCA_949840475.1 uncultured Thermoanaerobacterales bacterium
TAGGCAATATGTCAAAAGAAGTGGTAGAGAAATACATCAACGATCAAGTCTATAACGCAATCAAAGATGGTAAGCCCTATCCATCCCCGCATTAAAATACGGGGATTTACGGGCGGATTTCATTAAAGCAGCAAAGCAAAATAAAAAAATAAGTTTGCTTGGTATATATCTATGTGATGCAAATAGCGGTGGACTAGATGAAAACGAAATACAATTTTTTGAACGAATAGTGAAAGACGGCAAAAAGGACGGGCGTAAGTGGGTTCTAAGATATCCTAAGACAATATAAAACAATAAAAAAGACGGCTAAAGTAGCCGTTTTTATTTATATTTTACTTGATTTTATATCTTATAAGGTATATTATAATACTTGTGAGGGGGATGGAATGGCAAACCTGAAACCTCACCAAGGTACGTAAAAGCCCAGGGCTTTCGCGTAACCCTGGGCAACATATAGAAAGGGTAAAGCTATGACAATCACCATAAGCATAGCATCGCCTTACTTCTTAATTATTATTATAGCGGGAATTATAGCCGTTGTAAATAATAATAAAAAGAAGTAGATAGCTATAAAATGGGTAAGTCGGAGGGCTTGCCCTTTCTATTTATGCGGAGAGAATTACATAAATGAAGACAAGTAAAGCACAGCTAAAGGCAAATAAAAAATATAAAGATAATAACCCAGGTAAGCAACAACTTTATGTGGCACGGTCAACGGCTAAGCGTTTCATTAAAGAGTTAGCAAGCCTTAAGGACTTAGACGACTTAACCCAACTTATAGAAGACAAGCGCCGACAATTGAAAGAAGGCGGTCAAAGATGAGTAAAACAGTTCAAAATATTCTTACCTTGATTGTACTATTGGGCTTTTTAATTGGTGCAATTACAAAGCAAAATGTAATTCTATCAATAATCTTTGTTATAGGTATTATTATTTATATAGCAGTTAAGTTTGGAGGTGGTAGCCGTGGCAACTGAATCACAAAAAAAAGCGCGCGATAAGTGGAACAAGAAGAATAAGGAAAAGAGCAAAATGTATAATTATAAAAGTCGTGGTAAGTCATTTATTTTAGATTATGCAAGCTTAAAAGATTTAGATGAGTATGAAAGTTATATAGCACAGCGACGAGAACAATTAAAAAAAGAAAATAATTTATAAAAAAGCATTGACTTTATACGGTTACAGGTATATTATAATACATGTAAGGAGGTTGAAAGCCTTAACCGAGTAAACTTCTTTACCATTCCCAATTGTGGGAGGTGGTAGCATTGAGCCAAAGGTCACGTGTTGACCGCCAGCGACGTATAAGGCAAAAGAAAAGAGCGGAAAGAAGAGAACAGTTTAAATTCACTGTTGATCTTCTAACCACTCTTGTAAACCTTATAACCGGCTTGGTAAATATTTGGTTGCTTCTCCACAAACTCCCATAAGGGTAAGCAATCAAAGAGGGTAAGTGTTAAGGGCTTACCCTTTTTGTATATATTATAGCACGGGTGTAATTGATTATGAAAGAAAGAAAATTAAAAGCCGTTATTAACTTAGGTAATTTTATAGCGTTGTTGATTGCTCTTTTAACTTTGGTCTTTTATGGTTTTGATACATATAGGCTAGTTTCTGGGCTGGTTGTTTTATCGTGCAGCATTACGTTATATTTAAATACTTTTAAAAATTAAGGGGTATAAATTAATTTTGTGGCTATCTATTTATTTAGGTAGCCTTTTTTATTTATCTTTTTAAGAACATACGTTTGCATTTTTAAAAGCAAGTTATACAGCTGTATTATTATCCATCTATAAGCCTAGTAGAACCACACCAACACAAGCAACCAAACCACAGACAAGCACACCACTAAGACAGTGTAAAACCTAATTGCACAAATAACACGGAAAGCAATGCAGAAGGTTAAGACCATGATAACCAACAGCACGAACACAGCAAAGAACTAATCCACTTCAAACAATATTACTTTACTTATACCTTATATATTATTAGTAACAATATATGAAAGCACACAGCCAACAAAAGCCAAGGCAATACAGGAATAGCACACGCAAGGGACAAAGATAATTGTTAAGTTATATACTAAATAAGTTTATTTATTTAACTATGTTTTTGCTGCGGAAAAATTGCGGAACCATTGGACGGCTTAAGGTGTTATATTGATACCATATAAGAACAGTAGTTCAGGTGCACGGTTGCACGTGGTAGGTATCTAGCTACTACTTAGATATGTAGATAGTACCACACACTACGACGCAAGCACGTACGACACCAAGCACGATAGACAAGCAAGACAACGACAAGAATAACAATTATAAATTACTTTTGTTTTTTCTTTTTTTGTTTTATAAAAAAAGATTTTTCTTCTTTCTTTGTCGTTTGTTGCTACACTATCAGCAATCCAACACAGCAAGAGAAGAGCAGACACAGTGAACCGATACAGATACGAGACAAACAACAATACTTTCTACCATTCGCAAGCGTGGAGAACGCTACGACGTCAAGCGCTCGAACGTGATAAACATCTTTGCCAAATCTGTTTGCAACACAACGAACTCACGTTTGCCGATACAGTACACCACATTAAGCCTATAAGGGAAAACGACTCGGAAAAATTGAGCCTTGAAAACCTTGTGACTGTTTGCCGTAAGTGCCACAACGAGCTACACCGTGAAAAGCCTATGACTTTAAAAAATAAAAAGAGACGTTTAAACAACTATACCAATTTAGTGAAACGGTTCACAAATAACAAAGAAGTATGGTGAAAATTAACCAGATATAGCCCCCCCCTGGGGTGAAAAATATTGCTGTGTTGACACCGGTGGAGCGGTGCAGGCCCACACTTCACGATAAATTCGCTTTATTTTTGAAAAAAAGTGGGTCGAAATAGGGTGTACCAATTCTATTTTATATAGATAATAAAACCGCGCGCATGCTAAAAATTAACGAAAGGAGGTAGACCAATTTAGCTATGCCTAGAAATGCTCAAAGTGCTTATATACAGTTGCTTAACGGCAATCCAAATAAGCGTACAAAAAAGCAATTAAAAAAGAGAATTAAGCAAGAAGAAAAGCTTCAAGTTTCAGCCGAAGATATGGATATACCAATTTCAACTGATGCAGGGGTGAAAAAGGAGTATAACCGAATTTTAAAAGTGTTTAAGGATTCGGACCTTTTTAATGAAGCTGATGTCACAACTTTGGCTCGATATGCCGATTTATGGGGCGAATACGTTGCAGCTAATCGTCGATTAAAAAAGAACGGTAAGTACCACGATGGAAAGCTTGATCCTGATTTGGGTTTTAAATTAAAGTTATCTGCTGAACTAGACAAGTTAGCAAAAGAATTAGGTTTAACTCCTGCTGCGCGTGCATCCCTTGCAATAAGCAAGAAAGATGATGAGCCTGATAAGTCGGATGACGACTTTTAAAGGAGGTTTTATTTACGACCGAAACAGAATCAATTTTAGATAAGAACCCATTAGATCTGGACTATCAAGGCGTGGTCGAATGGGTAAATAAATATAAAGAACGGGAGAGGTCTCTAGGTCACATCTTAGATAAACCTGCTCCCGCTTTATTAACCACTTTTTATGCTCAAATGGTTGCAGAAGGCTCTATTGTTTCTAATGAGTGGGTAAGAAGAGCTTGTGAGCGTCATTTAAAAGACCTAAAAAGATCAGAAGAAGATCCTGATTATCCGTGGGTTTTCGATGAAGAAAAAGCTTGGCGACCTATTCGGTTTATCGAAAAGAAGTGTCATCCTACTAAAGGTAATTTTAAGCATTTAGTTATGCAACCTTGGCAACATTTTATCGTTGGTAGCATGTTTGGTTGGGTTAACAAAGATACAGGAATGAGACGATTTCGTGAATCATTGATATTCGTTGGACGTAAAAACGGTAAACGTTTTGCCGTTTAAAAATCGAGCAAAATCGGTAAAAAACTTTAATTATGAATAGTTATTTTCTCTATAAACATACAAATCAAATTAATGGCAAAGTATACATTGGGATAACAAATGACATTTCACGGAGATGGCGTAATCAAGGCATAGAATATAAGCCCCATTCTTCAAACACATCCCGATTTTGGAATGCTATACAAAAATATGGATGGAATAATTTTAAACATGAGATTCTAATCAACAACTTAACTTCACAAGAAGCATGTAAGAAAGAAATAGAATATATAGCTAAGTACGATTCGACTAATCGTTTAAAAGGATACAATATTGCAAGTGGTGGAAATGGAGGAAGAATCTGGAAAGAACATCCTCGTGGCATGCTTGGTAAACATCAGACTAAGTTTGAAATAGAATCTCACAGATTGCTTTTGAGCGATCCGCACAAGAATCCAATGCTTAATGGTAAAACAGTATGGGGAAGAACTCATCCACATCCTCGTGGCATGCTTGGTAAGCACCAAACAGAACATCATAGGTTAGTCATGAGTAAACAAGTGGGAAATAAGAATCCAAATAGCAAAGGATTAAAAGTTATATTTCCAAATAATACTATTAGGACATGGCCTACGATGAAAGCTTTTGTTGATGAATATGGTTTTTATAAAGTATATGAGTTAGTTAAAAGTGGAAAGCCATATAATGTTGATTTGAGAAAAATAAAAAAGAAAGATAGAGAAAAATGCTCTTATTTCATGGGATGTATTTTTAAACATCAATAAAGAAAATACCGAGGTAACTTGTTAGATTGCGTAAGGCTAATAAGTACCGTAACGCATAGAGCTTGAATAAATATAATAGCTCCAAGAGTGTTCGACATTCTTAAGGAATGAAAATATATGCTAAACCAGAATGGAATTAACCATTCGATGAAAATGAGGGTGACCTCTGGAGTGTAAGATAAAAAGCTTACAGTTAAGAACAAAGAAAACTGAACTAGAATCGGGACTTGCAGATTATATGGCTGGTTTTGATGGAGAAAATGGACCAAACGTTTACTTTTTAGCCAACTCACAGCAACAGTCCCGGCTATTATTTGAAGCATCACGTTCAATGATTAGAAAATCGCCATGGCTAAGTGAAAGATTTGTGCCTAATCGCAGTGAAATTCGTTTTCCTGCTACTGATGGAAAGATCATGGCAATGTCAGCTGAAAAGAGTAACAAAGATGGAGAAAACGTTCACTTCGCCGTTTTCGATGAAATCCATGAATATCAAGATTACAGCTTAATTAACGTAATGAAAAACAGTCGTGGTACACGTACACAACCATTGATTGTTTATATTACTACTGCTGGTTTTGTTCTCGATGGTCCATTGATGGATATGGTAGAGCAAGCGCAAGATACCTTGAAAAACTATGAAGATGACATAAATTCACGTACTTTTTACTACATTGCCAGCCTAGACAATGAAAAAGAGACAGAAGACCCTACGAAATGGGTTAAAGCTAATCCTAATATCGGTTTAATGCAAATGGTTGATATGATTACCGACTTTAAATCAGCTAAGCGTGTTCCTCGAGAATATGCTGACTGGTTAACTAAACGTTTCAACATATTTGCTGATGCTGATGAGATGAGCTTTATCACTCCTGAAATTTTGAAAAAGAATAATCAACACATTAATTTGAATACTTTATTAGATCGAGATTGTATCGGTGGTTATGACCTATCTGATACAGAAGACTTTACGTCAGCATGTCTGGAATTCCCTTTGGATGATGGCGGCGTTTTCATTTTGGAACATTCTTGGATTCCACATCGTAGATATGAGCAAGATAAGAACCCAGAACGTATAAGGATGTGGGAAAAACAGGGAGAAAT
>CATKXA010000069.1 GCA_949840475.1 uncultured Thermoanaerobacterales bacterium
AGCTCCCACTGAAAAGCTACGATAGTAGCTATGAGGTTATGAGCAAGTAGCGTAGCGGATTGCGAATATCCGCTTAACTTATGATTTAAATAATCAGTGTTGTATTGTTCCAAAAGAATTTAATGATTGCTTAGAAAAGTTTATTGGAAGTAATTAAGCATATTTTGTAAGACAATAAAATTAAAGAAAAAAGGGACTCGAAAATGTACAAGGAAGACTTTGCGTTAGTTTATAATAAAGAGTGGGCATTCTTTTCTGAAAGTCTTGTGCCTAAAATTTTAGGAGTTACAAACAACAGAAAATCAGTTTTGGACCTTGGCTGTGGAACGGGCAATTTTTTGCAAAAGCTTGAGCCATATTTTGAGTTTTTGATGGGTATAGATATATCTATAGATATGATAAAGCTCGCAAAGAAAAACTGCAAAAAAGCAAAATTTGAGGTTGAAAATGTAACGAATTTTCAAATAAATCACAAATTTGACCTAATAACATGCAATTTTGATATGATTAATCACTTGCAACAACTAAAGGATTGGCAAGAGGTTTTTGAGCGGGCATACAATCATCTAAATGATGATGGAGTTTTTGTATTTGACTTTAATACTATATTTAAGATGACAACCTTTGATTACACAGAGCACACAAATCAAACTGAGAATTATAATTTTAAAAGCAATAAAACAAAGCTATCTGATAATCAAGTTCGCTTAAAAATAGACACTTATGACAAGCTAGATAATAAAGTAGCAGAAATTGAAGTTGTTGAAACTTATTTTGAGGAAGAACAAATTTTAAAGTGCTTAAAAAAAGCTGGTTTCAAAAAGGTTAAGCTACTTGATTACGATTTTAAAAAACCTTTAGACTATAATGTGACTCGATTGTTTGCTGTTTGCAAAAAGTAACAGGTTGCAGACCAAAGCTTTAGACACTCGAGATATTAAAAAGCCCCAAGCAGTACGCTTGAGGCTTTTTGTAAGTATTTTATTATAATTTATTTATGACAAAAATATTGGTTAATTACTTTCTTTTATTAACTTTTGTTTGTTTTGAAGTAGCTTCTTTTTTTGCCTCTTTTACAACTTCAGTTTTTGCTTCACTTTTATTTTTCTTAGGTTGCTTAGCTTTTTGGTTATTATCTTTTTTCTTGTGAGTGAAAAGTTTTGTAAGCGATGCCATTGTGCTTTCTTCGTGTGGTTCGCGAACTTTTTCTACGCGTTTTGGTAAACCTTTGCCAGAAACAGGCATTGTTACAATATCTTTCCTTTCACGTACTTCAAGTTGATTGTATGGAACAGAAATGTTTTTACGCTTGAATTCATTATACACATTTTCAACTATGTAGTAATACACTTCCCAATAATCTTCGTTGTCACACCAACAGTTTGAAAAGAAATCTATACTGCTAGCATTTAGAACTTTGAGCCTGCAAAATGGGGCAGGGTCTAAGTAAACTTTTCCGTTGCTTGCCATAACATCAGTGACGATTTTCTTTACTGTGTCAACATCACTTTCGTATGCGACAGAGAAAGTAAAGTCAACCCTACGTTTTTTATACGCACCGAGGTTTGTTACATTGTTGTTTAAAAGAGTGCTGTTTGGCATAGTGATTTTTTTATTGTCCGGAGTAATAAGAGTAGTGAACATAAAGTTTATGTCGGTAATGTTGCCCTCAACGCCATTAGTTATGATGTAGTCACCTTTTTTGAACATGTGGCTAGAGATTATTATAATGCCGTTTGCAACGTTGGCAATAGCATTTTGAAGAGCCATACCAACGGCAAGAAGGACAGCACTAAACGCGGTCAATATTCCGGTAACCTCGACACCAAGTCTTGATAGTAGCAACAACACAAGTAGTAGCCACAAAATAAATTTGAGTATTGTGCAGATAAATTGCTGTGCAATCTTTTCCATTTTAGTGTGTTTTAACATTTTTCTGCTGAGTGTTAAAACAATTTTGATTAATATGATACCGATTACAAGTATTGCAAAGAACCAAACAATATTCCATACATTGGTTTTGAAATAATTGCATATATCATTCCAAATTTTTGTAAAATCCATGTTTTTCTCCTTTGATTATTTATTGTTATAAATTATAGGACTAATTTTTCTATAAATCAAATAAATATTACAATATTTTAAATACCTTTTAAGCTCGAGATTTTTTTGGTAGATAACATTTTATTGCCCTTATACTTGAAAACGCAATAACAATTTGCTATCCTAAATAAAATGAGTGTTTTTTATGGATAGCACGCGAAGAAAGGGTATTAAAAAGCAAATGGTAATCCCAGCGGTAAAAGATAACCACGAAACATTTGATGAGCGAAGTGCAACAGCAAAAGGTGTGGCACTGGCTGAAAATAAAAGGTATCAAGAAAGCAAGGCTATTAATGATGAGATAACAAACATAGAAAAGGATTTGAGCATAAGAGAGGGTACTAGTGAACTGCTAGTAATAACCAAAACTAAAAAGCTTGCAGCCTATGTTGTTACAATAACTGAAAAGTCCCCAAAGAAATTTAGAGCAGTGTTTGTTAATAGAATGCAAAACTATTGCTTAGATGCGTTAGAGAATCTGATTGAAGCAAACTCACTTAGAATGGATAATGTGAAAAATAAAGAAAGACGCAAAGATTGTCAGCATGCCGCGTATTTAAAGTTTAAGCTTTTGTCATATATTAGTTTTTTGGCACTAGAGAATGAATGCATACTAAAAAACAGTATGAGCAGATATCGTTGCTAGTTGCAGATTGTATAAACTTGCTTGTCGCATGGCGTAAAAGCGATGCAGACAGAAAGAAATTTGGATTATAGCGGCAACGCTTTAATTAAGGTAAGATTGAAAGTTTGGCCCACGCACGTTTGGCGTCTCCTGCTTCTATTAATAAAACATACTCTGTAAACTCAGATGGGTCGCTCAACAAACACTATGTAAACAATAAAAATAACGGCGTTGTGTCCGATTTGCCTTTAATATAAGTAGATACTTATTAAACAGTCAGAAGTATTTATCCTAAGTAGGGTAAATGAGCTCTTAAGGCAAAGGAATCTTACTCTTTTCTGATCTCTATTAAAGCCCATGTAAAGCATTCAAATGCTAAAGTTCTGCTTTATAAATATAGGAAAAAGTATGAGGTTTAGTTGAGTATCTTTTAGAAACCTTATTTTTAAGAAGTATTTACTTTTTTTGTTAAATATGCTAAAATATATATACAAAAGAGGTGCTAAAGATGTTAAAGACTTTAAGTGATATTAATATAATAAATTTACTTAAAAAACGTAGTTTAACAATAGATGGTGTTAAAACTACTGATTTTTTAGCACTAAAAACTGATAAAGAAGTTGAAAAAATTAATGTTAGTGAACGCCCAAAGTCAAATTCCGACTTTGCGCTTTTGAACATTGCTTGGCAGTCAGAGTATGATGTCGCTTCTGATGGTAAACGAGCAGGTACCTATTGGCTGGCGTCCCCTGCTTGTAGTTCTGACACATACTGTGTAAACTCAGATGGGTTGCTCCACGGATACTATGTCTACGGTAAAGATTACGGCGTTGTGTCCGCTTTGTCTCTTGATCTAACATCTTTAATCTCCGAGCGAAGCTCGTTCGCCCCAAATTTTGGCATTTACGAAAGATCTAATGAAATAGGCGAAGCAAAGCATTATATAGACATAGGTTTATATCCGGGTGCTGCGGTAGATGTAGCTTCGCAGGAACTTTTAGAAACATTATTTGTACATAACGTAATTCAAGCTACAGGAAGGCTATATCCTGTGAATGGTCAGAGTGATTACAATGCGGACTTTTTGACTGAGCAAGTGCCAGAATTTATATATAATGGGCAAAGATATGTTAGGAAAATTACGTTTAGAAACAATACACCCAAATTTAGTAGTGGCGAAACCGTACCCAAAACTGGCTTGCCATGCTGGGTAAAGGTTGAACCTATAACTTGTGAGGTTTTAAACTTTAATAAGTTATCTAGACAAATTAATAGCGAAGCAAGCGTTTTAAATAGAGAGACTGTGTTAGATTTAGAATTTGATCAAGCAGTACTATCAAACTTGCCATTTTATCCTAATTATAACCACACAAATTGTAACAAGTACCAGAACTCGCTAATTAGAGCGTTTATGAATAGTGCAAAAAGTTCAGAACTTGATGGCGATCCGGCACTCAAATCGGAGTATACGTGGGATTTTACTGGCTCTGGATTTATTGATATAGCGTTTAATCCAAACCGTGAGCCAACGAGGGTTTATGAAGTAAACCATCGCGAAAAGGAAATTTGTGCAAATGCTTTTAATGGCTCAAGAGGCCTTGAAAAAATTATTGTTCATGATGATATTAAATCTATTAAAGAGGCTGCATTTGCAAACTTATTATTCACTCAGATTGAGTTTAAGCTTTCTGATAAAAGAATAAATATTGATGAACATGCTTTTGATAATTCAAATACTTTTAAATACATTTATTTATCTAAAGACTTAAAAACAATGACTTTCTCTCCATATGAAGATGTGGAGTTAGAAAAAAGTTGCTTAAAAGAGATATTCAATTTAGAAAATGTTAATAGATTTTGCAAAGCGAACTACAGAGTGAACTATGTAAATTTAAAAACATGGAAAGCTGAAAAAAAGATTAAGTTTATTCCACCAGAGTTCACTATAGATTTATTCCCTTCAAGCGAGATGTACAAGTATTTTGTTAATAACAACAATCAGCGTTGGGGCAAGCTTGTAAAAACTCTTAGATTTGATACTCTAGAAGATACTGAGAAAAACAACAGCTTAGTAGACCTAATGAAGATTTACTATGCTCTTGGTGGCTTTTCAGAAAACCAAGGCGAAAGTGAAACAGCTTACGACTATGTTTTAAAATATGTTGCCACAACAAGAAAGGCTGAGGCAACATCTAGCCAAATTGGGGCGGAAATTCATGCAAGGTTTTCTAAGCTAAACATTAAGGGTCCATATAATCCAGTATTTGCTAAGTTCTTCATGAAATATTATCACGATAACCCAGATTTTATGAACTTTAGGCTAACAGATAAAGATGGCGATTTGATGGAAAGTCAAGATTATTTGTGCTTGGCTCACAACTGTTTTGAAACTCTTTTAAAAAATTATCCAAACAGGGTGGTCAATGGGAATGAGGAAAGGTCATTATTGACACCAAGATTCGTTGCTGTGCATTCATCCATTGTTGAATATGATGATGTTGACGATGGAAACGAAAAACTGGCGGAAATTGTTGGTTTATATGGCTACGACCAAGAGCAGTTTGAGCACATTCAAGAAGTTTACAACGAGGCAAAGAATATTAAAGACAAGTATGTTATTTGTGCAGATAAGGCTCTTGGCACAAGAGGAATCACTTTTAGAGTGCTTGAAAAGGAAGATCCTCTTGGATTTGTGCTTGGCGATATTTCTAACTGCTGTCAGCATATTGGCGGAGTTGGGGCAGGGTGCGTTGATGATGGGTACAAAAACCCTAATGCTGGCTTTTTAGTGTTTGAGCAATCTATTTTAGATGAGAACGGCAAGCCTACCGATGAAACTAGAATTTTAGGGCAGGCATATATTTGGTATGATCCACAAACTAAAACTGTCTGTTACGACAACATCGAAATACCAACAAAGGTGTTGAATGAGCTTAGAAAAGGCGATAGGCATGGCTATGAGCTTTCTTCTAAAAACTTACTAGACGTTGTTGTTGAGTCTGCTGATGCAATTATGACTGCTATGAATAAGAGAGGCGTAGAGGTGCAG